>JAAEPA010000693.1 GCA_024222475.1 Gammaproteobacteria bacterium
TATATCGGGCCATAATTGAGATCTAACGGGGCAAACTGTCAACTACTTTTGCCCGGCTTTGAAAGGTGCCGAATTTTCACAGTATTTAATAATCACTCTTCCTCCGAACACGAAGAAGAGTGATACTTTTTCTCCGAGTGGAACGAGGTCTTCCCCAACGCCGCTTGCGTCGTCTCGCTGATCGACCGCCTCGTCCATCATGCCGAGACCTTCCCGATCGAAGCCGAATCCTTTCGCCTCAAAGAGGCCAAGGAACGCGCCGAGCAACGGCGCAAACAACGCGCTGCCAACAAACCCAAGCGCCGAAAAAAACCGCCCACCAACCCATAATCCCAGCTGTACGGAGATGCGATATGTCCCTGAACAATATCCCCAATCATTGGTCTGCCGAACAGGCCTTGGCTATCTACGAGTTCCTCGCCCAGATCCAGCAGCAAATCTGGGATCGCTATGAATCTGAGCTTATCGACTTGCTGTGTGCTGATCTCGAGACGTTGAATGCGGAGCAGCCCGATCTGTTCGAGTTTAATGACGCTATCCCTTTCTGATCTGGCGTGATATAGCCGTCAAGGTTGCTTCTAGGTGCGTACCTGGTGTTCGCCATCTATACGCGGTTTTGTTCAGCCGTTAACAGTACCCCATTCGAATTCGACCCATACCACGCTAATGCCGATGCCGGTGGAAGAACGCACCCGGCGCACCTCGGGAGCACCGTTCAGGGCCGACTCGATAGGCCGCGTAATCAGGTTTTCGACTTCCTGGGGTGCCATGCCGTGAGCTTCTGCAACGACTCAAAGAGGGTAGCAAATGGGTGAGATAAGACTCATTTCTGAATTGACCTGCCCACATTGAGGATACCAGAGACGCGAGACCTGCCCACGGATAGTTGTCTGTATTACTACCAATGCCAGGGTTGTGGTGTATTAGGAATACTACCGAAATAACTTCCCTATCTGACTTGCCTTATTGCCCGTATTCAGCGTTGCGACAACAGTTACATAGCGCGAGGCTATGCGCCTGTTATCGCGCCTTGAATACGAACGATCATGCGGCGCCAGTTAGGAAAGTTATTTAATTCGCATTCCTTACTCAAACCCCTGCAGGGCGATTGTGGATGGCCATTGCGGCGGCTCAGCTTACCCTCAATCGGGATTGATACAAATGTTGTGAATAACCCTTTCCAATAAATCCAAGGTCGGTTGAATACGGTTCATGGCCAGATATTCGTCCGGTTGGTGTGCCTGAGCAATATCGCCCGGTCCGAGGATCACGGTTTCCATGCCTAGGGCGTTGTAATAAGGGCCTTCGGTGCAAAAGGCGACAGCGCCGCTAGGGTGGCCGCTGAGTTGCTCCGCGAGTTTGACGATATGGGCATTGGCCGGGGTTTCCATCGATGCTACTCCGGAGAACAGTGCCTTAAACTCGCATTG
The DNA here is from genome assembly GCA_024222475.1 of Gammaproteobacteria bacterium. Taxonomy (GTDB): domain Bacteria; phylum Pseudomonadota; class Gammaproteobacteria; order JAAEPA01; family JAAEPA01; genus JAAEPA01. The sequence continues at coordinate 1,431 of JAAEPA010000693.1, forward strand.
CAGTGCGAGGTTTTCAGCGACTTTCGATACCCGTTCGTGCAATTCTTGACGTAAGGCTTGGATGTCCATGCCGGGCAGGGGGCGTAGATCGAAGTGCAGTTCACATTCGCCGCAGATCCGGTTGGGATTGTCTCCACCGTGAATATGCCCCAGATTCAGGGTTGAGACAGGCACCTCGAAGGCTGGATTCCGTTGCCGTCTCTGTAGTTCCCGGCGGTAGTCGAGCAAACTCTGGATCACGGCATGCATGCCTTCCAAGGCGCTGTTGCCGAGACTCGGATCGCTGGAATGCCCCGAGCGGCCACGCAGCCGAATGGCCTCCATGAAAATCCCTTTGTGCAGGTGTACGGGGGTAAGGTTAGTCGGTTCTCCGATCAGGCAGTGGCGGCCTAAGCGCTTGCCTTCATCGCTGAGCAGCTTGGCACCATCCATGGTGGTTTCTTCATCGGCGGTGGCGATGATCGTTAGGGATCGCTTCAGGTCATGGGTCTTGAACGGGGCGGCTGCGGCAATGGCCAGCGCTAAAAATCCTTTCATATCCGAAGTGCCTAGGCCATACAGACGATTCTCCAATTCGGTGAGGCAAAAGGGATCAAAATTCCAGCGCTGTTGGTCAAAAGGTACCGTGTCGGTATGTCCCGCCAGGACCAATCCCTGGTCGTCACTACTGCCCAGGGTAGCGATCAGATTGGCCTTATCTTTGTTGTCTTTGAGATGTTGGATCTCGATGCGGTAGCCCAGTTCATCCAGCCAGTTTGCCAGCAGTTCCACGATTTCCAGGTTGCCCATATCCAGATCGGGCATCACACTGCTGACCGAGGGTATTTCGATCAGCCGGGAAATCATCTCAATGGGGCTTAAGGAGTGGGGCATGGCGATAAGTGTTGGTTTGGGCCTGCGTGTGGATAGATCAAGAGAGTATACATCAAGGAATTCTAACAATGATTCTTATGACTGAGCGCAAAGCGGGTATATCCATGAACAAAATTGCAAAGGCGCTGGGGCATTCTCAAAGCGCCCTGTCACGGGAGATAAGCCGCAATACTGGACAACGGGGATACCGGCACCAGTAGGCCCATCGTCTGGCCGGACAACGTCATAAAAACAAGCCTCTCGTCTAGACATCTCACTCCTCCTGGAAACTGGAAAAGATGGGCTTTTCGGCCGGATAATTAAGTATTATTAGTAAACTGTCACCGTAAACTCCCGTCACCGTAAACTCCGTAAACTAAACTTCCAAACTGTCACCGTAAACTAAACTTCCTGTCACCGTAAACTTCCGTAAACACGTAAACACGTAAACACGTAAACACGTAAACACGTAAACACGTAAACACACCGTAAACGGATACAACTTCTGCACTGCTTGTACATTTTTTGCCGCTAAAAAGGCTGGCCCAGGAACAGATAAAAGGAGTCTTCTCCTCCGTCGGCACGACCATAACCAAGATAGACAGGACCGAGCACGGTCCCCAGACCGGCAAATAAGGACCCGGCATAGCGTAAATTGCCCAGATCGACTGTTTTGTTGCTTTCCCAAACATTCCCGGCCTCGGCCGAAAACCCAATATAGATTGCTTCTCCGAGCGGACTGGGAATACGTCCCACCTGCTGAAAATAGACTAGCCGCATGAGTCCTGCGACGTCACCTCGCAGGGCGCCTCGGTCCAATCCGGATAGATCCAGAAAACCACCCCGCTCGAATTCGATAAAAAACGGGATATCCGATCCTAGCCCGGTACCTAGCTCGATCGACCCTACCAGGGTATGTCGACCGACACTTTGGGCATGTGACACATCGAGCTCTAAAAGGTCATAATCAATATCGGCACCGAGCCCCTCACGGGATAGCAGCAGACTGGCGGCGGCAAACGTGCCATGACGAGGAAAGTTGGCGTTGTCCAGTTGATCGTATATCGCCAGCAGATGCGCCCCTCCGATATCGATCTTGATTTCTCCGTCATCCAGGATCGATTGAAATTTGCTCTTGCTATGAGCACGCAGCCAAGCGATGCTGTATTGGGCCAGGTTGCGTTGTTGGTAACCGATGCCGATGTTTCCGAGCACGGTATCGAATTTCTCTGTGGAGAGGGCCTCTTTGATCTCTTCGTGTATCAGTTCGACACTTGGCGCGATAAACCAGGCCCCGGAATAGCTCAGCGGTTGGTACCATTCTGAAAATATCGATTGATTGTCACCGACTTTTACTTTGTTCTTCCATTCCGCCCCCCAGCGGTTCAGGTGGGTGCTACGCAGATTTGCCAGCAGAGTAAAATTTCCTTGCCCCTCCAGGTTCGATTCCAGACGCATCCCGAAGCGCAGATAATTCGGACCCCAGGGTTTTTCGCGGGCGTCAATAACGAGTCGATTCATCTCTTGCTGCTGGATCAAGCGCATATACACGGCCTGAAAGTCCCCGGTCTCATAGATCCTTCTGACATCTTGCTCCAAGGTTCTGACATCGGTCATTTCTCCTGCACGTGTTTTCATCCTCCAGGTAATGATGCGCGGATCGATGCGTTGCAGGTTCAGCACCTCGATTTCATCAATGCGTATCCCCAAGGCAGGGGGCGGGTTGCGTCTTCTTTGTCGTTTGCGGTACTGGCTATATGCCTCTTTTGACAGAGAGAGCTTGCTGAGCTCGTCGCCGGCTGCTCTGGCCGCAGCCTCACCTTGGGCCACCGCGGCCTGCATATTTGAGAAATCCGCAAACTGGACCATGGATAGATCGGGTGTCAGCAGTAAGTCCGTGGTCCTTATGCGTTGACGCTGTTGCGCCACGTTTCTCACCGTAAGCAGGCGGAAAGTCTGGGCTGCCACGCCAACGATGGAACCTCCTTCAAGTGAGTTCAGCGTTGAGGAGACATCGACGGCGATCACCCGCTCTGCGCCCATGTTCTGTGCGACGTCGATGGGCAGATTTCGTACCACCCCCCCATCCACCAGAGTGCGTCCCCCGATCTCCACCGCGGGTAACACTCCGGGTACCGCCATGCTGGCCGATATCGCCTCTGATAGATTTCCCTTGCCGAGGGTGACTACCTCATCGCTTGAGATGTCGGTGGCGATGGCGCGAAACGGCAGGGGTAGCTGGTTGAAATCATCAATCCCGATCGTGCCCTGAAAAAGCGTGGTCAATAAAAGACTGAGTTTTTGGCCGGTGACCAACTCGGTAGGCAATACGATACCTTTTTTACTAATACCGAGCTCGAATTGAAACAAGGCCTCGTCATCGTCTTGTTTTTGTCTGAAAGACACATTGTCGCGTGGTGGTCGACCACTGAAGGTGTTGCCCCAGTCTATGTCATCAAATGTTTTTTCAATATCCCTAGGCGACATTCCCTGGGCATACAGGCCTCCCACCAGCGCACCCATGCTGGTTCCGATGACTAGATCAACCGGCACTCGCAATTCTTCGAGCACCTTGAGCACGCCGATATGGGCGGCTCCGCGTGCACCGCCACCGCTCAAAACCAAGGCGATACGAGGCGGGTGGAGGTGCATGCCTGAATCCGCGACCGCTTCGGTATTGATAAGCATCCCGTTGAGGATCAGGAAGAAAATGCTCAAAATGCCGATAGGGATGGGTCTCATAGTGAAAATAAATCCAAAAATTTGCGACACTATTAGGCCCTACTGACTTTGTTGGATATGATCCGTATTAAGAATGTTACCGAATTAACACGATATGAATCCCTCAATCGATCTAGCCGCCACCCTTCTTCTCGTCGGTTCGGCGCAGGCCTTTTTTTTCGTGCTCGCCTTGTTGACGACACGCACCGAAAACTACAACGCAAATCGCTATCTCGCCGTATTTCTGGTGCTTCTGGGGATTACGCTGATCGATGAATTCATGACCTGGACCCACTACTACCACTCTTATCCCCACTTGCTCGGCCTGATCTGGCCTACCAATTATCTATACGCGCCAGTGGCGTATTTTTATGTCAAGTCCTTGACTTCAAGGCATAAAATTCGTCCAGGGAAACGCATGCTATTGCATTTGATCCCCTTTGTCTTGGATATCTTATACAACCTGCCCAAGTATTTAATGACCGCAGATCAAAAGGTAGAGCTGATGTTTCGATCTGAAAGGGTATCGATCGCCCATTTCCTGGAACCCGATACCCTCGGCCCGATCATACAGATGCTGTTCTATCTCATCATCTCGCTTCACCTACTAAACGGTCACGCGAGATCCATAAAGGATACGTATTCCTCCATTGAACACATTAACCTGATCTGGTTACGCAATCTGTTGATTGCGCTATTCGCCCTTTGGTGTATGTACCTGTTTGCCGAATTGATCTCCCCCCTATTCGGCATAGTTTTCCAAGCCTGGTATGCACTTCATGTCATCGTGGTCGTGGTCATTTTTGCGCTTGGTTATTTTGGTTTACGACAACCGGTTATATTCGCGGGTATGCCGGTGCACATTAAGGAGGGCGCGCAGCCTGTTAATTTGGGTAATGAAACGGAGCACAGTACCCCAAAAAAACCGGGGATCAGTGAAAAATATCGAAAATCTACACTAGACGAGGCCTTACGAGAGGCAATATTAGAGGAACTTCGAGGGCTTATGGCCGCTAAACGGCCTTATCTGGAGGGTGAGTTGACCCTGCACAAGCTGGCCGACATGATGGGGATCTCACCCAATCAGTTGTCGGAGGTCATCAATGCAAATTTAAGTATGAATTTTTTCGATTTTGTTAATGCCTACCGTGTAGAAGAAGCCAAGAGGAAACTGGCCATAGAAACGAAAGGGCGGATGCAGAATATACTCACTATTGCGCTCGAAGCAGGTTTTAACTCCAAATCGGCGTTTTACACGGCATTCAAAAAACACACCGATATGACTCCATCCCAATTCCGCAAGGCGGCTTCTGAGCTCTCAGATACGGCTTGACCCATTTTCTCCAGGATAGTTGTCCTGTCCTATAGGACAGGACGACTCCTACCCGAGTGAGCGCTATAAAGATACCCAGTGATGTGGTACCGAGCGCCTAGTCTACTCGGCCATCATTAACCCGAAACAATAACCGCACTTTTCATTAACCCATTAACCGTAAGGACAAACATCATGAAAGCGGCTGTCCTCATATTAGCGGCACTCATCATTTCTTCCACGGGATGTTCGACCATCACGGTCAATCCAGAGGGAGAGCTAAGAAGAACCAGTATCCCGAGCTATTCTGACCGAAAGAATTTTTTCTTCTGGGGGGTGGCCGGGGAGCATCATGTCAATGTGAATCAGGTTTGCACCGACCAACAACCGGTCCAAATGCAGACTCAAAAGACATTGAGCGACGGTTTACTCTCTCTCGTTACCTTGGGGGTCTATTGGCCCAGGCATGCAAAGGTTTGGTGTGAATAAAGTATTCAGAGGATTATTATCATGAGAATCAAAACTGTTAGAAACTATCTGATCGTTGGCGCGATGGTAATCACTACCTCAGCCTGTTCGACTATTAAATTCTATAATGATGAGGCCAAGCCGGATGCTCAGGCCTACAGCGAGTATCATCATATGGCCGGACTCGATTTGGTCGAAGTCAGTGATCCGGTCGATATGAGGCAACGGTGTGACGGTGAGCAGTGGCAGTATGTGACAACCGAGAGAACCTTTGCTAATGGTGTTGTCAGTGCGTTGACCCAGCCTTTTTATAGCCCCTGGGAGGTAAGCTACGGTTGTGCTTCACAGTGATGTGAAACTATCCGTGACGGGTACATCGCCAAAGGAAAATGCAGGGATGTTGTCGGGTAAGGAGATTATGGCAGCATAATTTCCTTACCCGACATGGGGGCAAGGCCTGGTGTGCTGCCGCCAATGGCTACGGGAGCAAGGACAACACCCGTTCGATCGAGGCCTCGGGCACCAATTCCGCGCATGAATGTTTTCTTCTGCGACGAGGGCTATTATATTGCCCTGGTCGTGAAGGCCTGAATTTTAAACGACTGGTCCATGGTTCTCAGAACAGTTAAAATATACTCCTACATTCAACCTAGGTCCTGCAAGTGATCGCACTCACATAGCACAAGCTCTTGATACGTATAGCGATATTTGCTCCCTCGGGAATCACAATAAGGATTCCACTCGGTCTCAAATTCGCCCTACGTATCAATATCTTGCACTCTGCAAGCACAATCACTTGCAGGATCTAGGTTCAAGGTGATTTCGAAAACAATGCGCGAGTAGTAATATGACCACAATGATTTCAGAAGTATACGATGCTTTTCGCAAAGCGGGCGTGCCGGAGGAAGCTGCGCGAAAAGCCGCTGAAGCTCTATCGGCCGAAAACCTTGCGACCAAGACCGACATCCAACGAATTGACAAGGAGATGCTGGTTCTCATGTGGATGATCGGATTCAATCTGGCATTCACTATGGTGATTCTTTGGAAGGTTTTTAGTGTCTGCACGAAAAGTGGGTCGTAGCGAGGCATTTCCGGGTGCGTGATAATTTGACCACAACGATAGCCCGGATAATAGATAAATTACACACGCCCTCGCTTGATCCTTAACTCAACCCCTCATTCCAACAAACGCAAGCCCGGCGGCAATGATTCGCCAAAGACGCGTCTCTCGTCGGCTTCATCGAGCTGGACGACCTGGCTTACCATGCGAATCCAAGATTCCGAGGCCCTTGCAGCCCGCAACCGTTGGACCACATGATCTCGCATATCCGGATCTACGTCACGTTCCCGGTCCCCGCTTTTTCGCGCTAACAGGGTGGCGGCAAAGGCGGCGGGTTGCACCGATTTCCAGTTCAAGGCGAAGGTCTTTTCCAGCCACTGGGCCGCGATCTCTGGTGGTATGACCTTGTGCATGCTGCCATAGAACGGTATGCGGGCACCAATCCGCCCTATGGCCCACCAGCTCTGAGGTGATTCCCTTGGTCTGTGCAAGCGCTTTAGCAATCGATTTCCAACTTGCACCTTGTTTTCGATGGACAGTCGCTCCAGCGAGGCGATCAGCTTGATCATGTCTTCAGCGCCTTGATTCTTAGACCTGGCCGAGCGTTTCTCTTGCCGGGTCCTCGGCGATTGGAGAGCACTTGAGAGATCCTTGAAGATACGTTGTTGAGCCTGTTCATCAAGACCACCAGCCACCCGCCGCCAAAGCGTCCACCATTCGGACCAGGTCTGGGCGTATTGGCTGTACTGCATACCCTGTTCATAGATTGACCATAACTGTCGCATCCGCCAGTCATCTAGGGGATAGCCAAAGCCCGGGCGCAGACAGTAACCGGTGAAATTGAACCACAGGCGTTCATGATCCGCCGAGCGCCGCCGCCTATGCATGCCCTGCAGGAACGAGCTGAGGAGTTCCCGCAGTAGTGCTGTCTCCCAGAGGTCTCGTTTACCGAATATCTTTTCCAGTTCAACACGCAAACCCTTTACCGCTGAAGGTCTCACCTCTTTGCGGCGTCGTCCATAGATGCGATCAATGCCTACCATGGCCTGTTCGAGTCGTGGATGGGGTTTATGGTCCACGCTGGTGAGTTGACCGGTATTTGCGCCACGCAGCTGAAAATCCAGATTCCATCGCTGATTTATCGCTTCGGTGGATACACAGCTCACGGCCAGAGTGCCTACTTCCGAGAGCTTGGCTACCAGCTGCACCGGAATTTCTGAGCTGCTCGCGGGTTCGGACTCGTTATGAAGTACCGTGGCGATGGACGGTAATAGCTTGAACTGCTGCTGATCGATATCTACCACCTCACCAGGCGCATAGTGTGTATCCTGGGTAGAGGAGAGCAGATGAAAGCGCACCGGCTGACGCAGGCGTAAGGAGAAAGTGCGGTCCTTGAGGCGTATTTCGTGTTCCTCCGGGGTTCCTTGTGGTAGCAGGCAGACACCGCGTTGTTGCGCAGGCCGGTCTTCGATCTGGATAAAATAACTGCGTGCGCAACCCCCGCCGATCCTGAGCCCTTTGCCGCGCAGGGCCAAACCATAGGCCACTGCACCGCGGGCCACGGCCAAATCGGGATCGTCATTGCGAAGTGTTCGCGGCGTCGCCCCACGCCACTCGGTCAGGATCTCCAACAATCGTTCGCTCAGTTGCCGGCTGTGAAATACCCCACCATTGAGCA
>JAAEPA010000694.1 GCA_024222475.1 Gammaproteobacteria bacterium
AGGAGATTCTTCGGCCTACGGCCTCAGAATGACATGCCCGATACTCTTATTTTATTGTACCTAGCCCAACTCATTGAGACGCTTCTGAACTTTGGCAGCCTGCAATTCCAGATCGGCCAATCTTTCCCGTTCTTTCTCAACCACGGCCGGCGGCGCTTTCTCGGTGAAGCCGGTATTGCTCAGTTTGGCTTTACTGCCTGCAATTCGTTTTTGGAGCTGGTCCAAATCTTTCTGCGTCCGATTCCGTTCAGCTTCCAGGTCAATCATACCCGCCAACGGCAGATAGATTTCGATTCCTCCGCTCATCACTTGAGAGATTGACTGCTCAGGTTTTGTCGACAAGGTTTCTTCCAAAATCAAGGCATCTTCGTCTAGTCGAGCCAGCAATGCCAGAATATCTTTATGCCTGGCCAGCATCTCTTTATGCTCACCGGCCGCAATGTGGGCGGTAATTCGCTTACCCGGCTCAACATTGTATTCAGACCGAATGTTGCGAATAGTTCGGATCACCTCGATTAAGATGGGCATCTGCGTTGCAGCTTCCAGATTCGGGGGTGTGTGGCTCTCGCGCGGCCACTCAGCCACCATCAGCGA
>JAAEPA010000695.1 GCA_024222475.1 Gammaproteobacteria bacterium
GCCCCGGTACCTCCACCGAATTTATCACGCCCATGCAGACGCTTGAAAATCCTGAAAACTGATTCCTGATGTTTCTCTTGTATACCAATACCATTGTCCCTTACATGAAAGACATTATTTGAATCTTGATAACCATTGTTACCGGTGCCGTTAACAAGTTCCTGATATCCGATCTCGATCCACTTCTTCGGCTTATCGTTGTACTTCATCGCATTTGTGATTAGGTTACGAAAGATCTCGCCCACCCGAGCACTGTCACAATAAACGTTCGGCAGTTTTTCCGGGATACGAATCTCAATCTTTTTCTCTGTAAGCGAATAAGAAAGCGATTCCAACACGTCCTCGACGGAGGCCTGAAGGGACACCTGCTCCATTGCCATCTCTGTTCGACCTAATCGAGAAAAATTGAGTAAGGTATCGATCAAACTCTCCATGCGCTGGGTCAAGCGGCTTAGTGTCTGCAGCATGTTACGCCCTTGATCATCCAATCGAGATTCATAGTCTTCGAGTAGAAAGATCGAATAATTATGAATACCGCGCAGGGGTTCCTTTAAGTCATGAGAAGCGATGTAAGCAAAATCATCCAGTTCCTTATTGGATCTTGTCAGCTCATGATTCTGCTCTTGCAGTTGATGGGTAAGCGCGGTAAGTTCCGTTTGTGTGTTCTTTAATTGGTCAGAGGCCGCTTCAGCATGCTCCTTGGCAAGGATCAAAGAGTGGTTTTTATAGCGCAGTTTGATACCCATGCTCAAGATATCAGCGACCTTGTGTAAAAAGGCCTTCTCATGATTTTTCTGCCGATATTCGTTGGGGAGGTAGAGTAACAACACGCCTAATACGCCCTCCTCCGAGAGGATGGGCACATTGTAAACCTGGTGAGACATCTTTTCTGGAATGCATTCTTTCTGTAGATGCACTGCTCTGGTAGCAAACTGAATTTCGCGGCTTTCAGCGGCAAGCCCGCATAGGCATTCCCCAAATGCTACCTCGGAACATACCGGTTGCCGTTCCGATGCTGACTGATAATTCGCTAGTAACTTAAGTATTTTGCCCGCACCCTGATCATCAGTGAGAAAGACGGCGCCCTTAGGCAACAGATTAAGCCAAGGCACGGAATTGACCAAGGTTTCTATGGCCCGCTGCAGAAAGTCCTTCATGTCCATGGACTGCAACGACAGACGCAACAGCCGCCCTAAGGCTTGCTCCTCAGCAGCCGTCCTTTCAATGATGATATCCACCTTTTGTTTTTTTGCCCTGGAGCTGATGAGCAACCAAGCTATCGGTACCAGTACCAATAAAAAGATCAAAAGCGTCAATGCCGCTTTCCTTTGGTGTGCCTCAGCTAAGTTCCCTGCAGTTTGTCTGTCGACATGACTGACGATCTTCCACGCATAATCCTTAGCCTGCACCTGATATCCACTACCCGCCACGGCATCCGCGGCACCAGAGCTCGACGACTGCCCGTCATGCAGTGGATTAACGGTTTCGAAACTGAACAAGCCACTTTCCATCCAAAATTGCCCCGTCTGTTGGCGGGATATGTTGGACCAGGCCTGCGGATATTGCCGTTCAAAGCTGTCGTTGTTCTTGAACATAAAACCCCATTCCTGATCGGGTGTCTTGCCGAGAAACCAGTAACCTTTGCTGTTCAAGAACATGGGGGTACCCGTTGAACCGAGCATCGTGTCTCTTAGTTGGTCTATCAAGACTTGGCCCAAATAGTTAAGCAACATAATGCCTTGCTTTTGTCCCTTTGAGTCGAATACCGGGATTCCAATACGCAGTATGGGCTTTAATGGTCGTTCGATGCGCCCATCTTCGATATTCAAGTCTAGAGGAGAAACATATATTTGGCCCCGCGCCAATCGAAAGGTATCGATAAAATAATAACGCTGCGATTTGTTTCGCAGCTTGTCTTGCGGCGCAGCCACGACCTGACCCCGATCGTAGTTGATCCGCACTACCTCCCTGCCGTTTGCATCGAGATAGCGAATCTGATCATAGACCTTTCTATGGCTTGAGAGGTGGGTAAAGAGCTTTTCTAGGCGTTTACGGTTCTGTGCTGTATTGCTATCCAGGACTTCTTTCAAGGCATACGATTCGATGAAAATCTCCAGATCAGAGAACGCGGTATTCAGTTGCGTACTCAATCCCTTTTTAGCCAGACGTACTCGCATGACCTCCTGCTGCATTAACGACTCGTGTTCCACATCGAGTTGGCGGAACTCATAGGTAAACAAGACAAGCCCGACAACCACACTCAAGACCACGATAATGAGCCCTAATTGTATTGTGAGCGATCGCCATTGAGGCCATCCCTGGACAAGATTCAGGGAACACGGTAGCACGATACCACTGTCACGGAGTGTCTTCACTCGATTAGCAGTTAGCAGCTGTAAACCGAATAAAATGGAAACATAAGTTCGACACTTGCACTACTCCACTTTTAAATACGCGAACACGGTAATTTATTAAATCGGCGGATGTCGAAAAACCTTTATGCCACAACCTTCGGGTAAGAGGTGCCGGCACATAAAAGAAGAATAATCAGGGAGTCGCTTGGCGAGAAACTCTGTCTTATTTCGACCATTCAGGCTACAGGAAGACTAAGGTGATCAAATTTGTAGTTGAATCATGCTGAGCAAATCTTAAGATTTGCCGTTGTTTAATGCGTTCGGAAAAGTTTAGAAAGGGTCTCAAAGGAGAGAACATTGTGAAAAAGATTCTGATCGTAGAAGATGACAAAAAGATTGTCATGGCATTGACCATTCGCCTGCGTGCAGCGGGTTATGAGGTGGTACAGGCCTACGATGTGATCAGCGGCACCAGCATGGCCATAAAACATCAGCCCCAACTCATCCTTTTGGACATCTCCATGCCCGGAGGCAATGGCTTCGATATCGCTGAACGGATCCAAAACAGGATGGGCATACCCGCAAACATCATTTTTCTTACGGCCCATAAAGAGCCTGAGTTACGAGAAAAAGCCATGCAAATGGGCGCCGCCGCCTTCTTCGAAAAACCCTATGACCCCGATAGTCTGCTCAACACCATCGTCAACTTCACATGATGAGAAATACCCTGCTGATCGGGATGGTATAAACGTCATCGGTCGAAAAGTTCACGCCGCCAGTTCCTCCTCCTTCTTCGGTAGAATCACGACTTCGAACCAATAGTCTTTCATCCGTCGGATAGCCGAGAAAAAACCCTCCAGATCAACCGGCTTGTGCATGTAACTGTTCGCGCCTTCTTCGTAGCATTTCTGGATATCCAGTTCATCGTCCGAGGTGGTCAACACAATGACTGGAATCGTTAGCAACCGCTTATCGCTCTTGATGCCGCGCAGCACTTCACGACCATCGGTACCCGGGAGGTTCAGATCGAGTAGGATGATGCCGGGCCGGGGGGAAGTCTCAGCAGCGGCGTATTTGCCTCGCCGATGCAGGTAGTCCAGCGCTTCATCACCGTCCTCACAGCGGTAAAGACTATTGCGTAAGCCCGCCTTGCGAAAGGCACGTTTGGTAGCCTCGTAGTCCTCGTTGTTGTCTTCAACAATAAGAATCGCTTGACTTACTTTGATAGGTGTCATCGAGTAGTTTGCCTAACTTAGGGTGAAATAGAAGATTGAGCCTTCGCTGGACTGCGACTCGACCCAGATACGACCGCCATGATGTTCGACGATCTTCCTCGCAAAGGTTAATCCGGCACCGAGACCTCCGCCATATTTATCTTGGCCATGCAAGCGCTTGAAGATTCGGAAAATCGATTTGAAGTCCTTCTCCCGAATACCAATGCCGTCGTCGCGGACATGAAAGACAGGGCGCCACGGGTCTCCATCCCAACCGACCTCCACCTGGCCACTATCACGGCCTCTATACTTGATTGCATTAGCAATCAGATTCTGAAAAATTTGGCCCGCCAACACCGGATCGCAGACAACGTCAGGCAGATCTGCAGCGACCTCGACCTGCGCTCCGGCCTCATCGATCGCCGCTTGCAAGGCGTTGCATGTCTCGCGCGCCAGATCTCCAATATTAACCGGAGAAAGATCGAGCTTAGTTCGCCCGACACGGGAGAAACGCAACAGTGTGCCGATGAGATCATCCATGCGCTGGGCCAGTCGCTTCAGCGTTTCCAGTTTATCGCACCCCTCGTCATCGAGTAACGCAGAGTAGTCCTCCAGCAGAAACTGCGAATAGTTGTGGATACCCCGCAAAGGCTCTTTCAGGTCGTGCGAGGCAATGTAGGCGAAGGCGTCGAGTTCCCGGTTGGAACACTCCAACTCTTTCATCGCAAACAAATTCTGTTCTTCCAGCAGTTTGCGCTTGGTGATATCCGTTCTGATGCTGATGTATCCCTGTAGCTTACCATCGAGCTCAGGCAGCGGGACGATGGTGCTTTGAACCCAGTATTGCTTTCCGTCCTTGGTGCGATTACAAATTTCACCTTGCCACACCTTGCCGCTGGTGATGGTGCGCCATAGATCCAGGAAGAACTCCTTGGAATGATGGCCGCTGTTTATGATGCAGTGGTCCTTTCCTATTAATTCGCGCTGTGAATACTTAGTAATCGCGCAGAAACGTTCGTTCGCATAGGTTATTCTGCCCTGTGGATCGGTCATGCTGACGATGGCGTGGTGATCCAGCGCCAATTTCTGAATTTTCAGTTCATGAAGGGCCTTCTCGCTGCGCTCAAGCGCCTCGTTCAGGGTTTTGGTGGCAATGCTTTGATTCGGGGGAATGGTGGACATGCTGATCAACAATCCGGTCGGCACGCGTTAAATACTCTTGTTTCTGCGGATAGTTTTTTAGAATATCGCCAATCAATGCTTCAAGCTGGCGCACATGGTCAATTTGTCTCTGGCACACCGAGCATGGATTGAAGCCAGCGATTTAAATCTATTGCATCAATTTACTGAAGTACCTTTGCTACTGAACGTGCAGAAAATACGATATTTGGCATAAACTGAGGAGGGACCGATCAGAAGGCACAATTTATCCATACATTTATACCCATCAAAAGGGCTTGTGAAGTGATTGAAGAAGACATTGATGCCCCAAAAAGTCACCGCTGCCATGACATGTACGACCATTTGCCCTCGAAACCACATACCAAATAATTCAATTAACGCAGGACTTAAGGGTCAAAATTAAGGATTAGAATGGTATTCCGAAAATAGCTGGTCTATGCTTCCCAGGTTTTCAACGAAAAACTCTAACCGTGAATCAATAGGAAGCATAAATGTTACAAATAAAAAAATATATGGCTCTCATCGCAATAGCCATTTTCGTGTTCTCTATAACCAGTGGAGTATGTGTAGCCGCAAATCCGGTGGCAATCGGTAGCCAGACATCCGTTAGCAATATTAGTAATGGCGATGGTATAAATCCAGCCATCGCCTATAACTTCGCCAATAATGAATATCTAGTCGTATGGTCTGGGGATGAAACCACTGGACAAAAATTTCAGATTTTTGGTCAGCGGATAGACGCAACGACTGGCACGGTAATTGTTCCCGATAGTTTTCTTATCGGATCCATGGCGGGCGATGATAGTTTTGATGCACTGAATCCTGCCGTAAGCTATAACCCTGATGAAAATGAGTACCTGGTGGTCTGGGAAGGAAATGATATTGGAGTTGAAATATTCGGTCGCCTGGTAAGCGCTACGGGCGAGCCAAAGGGAACGACAGCAACCCGTATCAGTTTCATGGGAGGAGCGAGTGGGAACGTCTCACGCGAGGCGCATAATCCAGATGTCTGTTACAACACGGCTACACAACAGTACCTAGTCGTATGGGCCGGGGATGGTCTCCCACTCGTTAATAACGAGAATGAGGTCTTTGGGAATTTTGTAGAACCTTCCCTTGATCGAAGCGCAGACATCCGCATCAGCGAAATGGGTCCGGAGGGCGAAGCCCTGCGAGATGCAGCCAGTCCCGCCGTAGCATGCAATAACACCGATTCTGGCGAGTACTATGTCGTATGGTGGGGCGACGATATCGAGCACCAAGACATGGAGATCTATGCACAACGCCTGGATGTTGATGGCTCAAAGCTTCCGACCGATTTCAAAATCAGCCTGACGGGAGGAAATGCACCCGCGACCGATGATGGATTTAGGGCCCAGTTCCCCGATGTGGTATATAACACCGATGACAACCGCTATCTGGTGGTATGGCAAGGTGGTGATACAACCGCCCCGGCGACAAATAAAGGGTTTGAGGTCTACGGTCAGCTTATCGACGCCACCAACGGAACTGAAATCGACCCAAATGATTTTCAAATCAGTTTTATGGGCGGTAGCGCTGGTGATGTCACACGCGAGGCACGTTTTCCAGCGCTCGCCTTTAATTCGGTGAATAACGAATACATTGCGGCCTGGGAAGGCGACGACGATAGCGGTGCGAACGATGATTTTCAGATCTATTCGAATGTAATCACCGCAGACGGTATGGTCAACCCCAGTGATGAAGATGTGAAGATCAGCAATGCAAGCCTAAGCGTGGATCATACAACGCCTGAACTTAATGCTGGACCTGCCATCGCCTTTGGTGTCACTGACGGCCGGTATCTAGTCGCTTGGGAGGAGGAAATCACAGCTGCCGACTTCGAAATCGTAGCCCATGCCGTTTCAGGACCCGAAGCTACTTTCCGGCTAACGGAATCGGCCCTGAGTGTAGCTGAAAATGCCGGCTCCGCTACTGTTACAGTGCAGCGTATCGGCAACACCAACAATGCCGTTACCGTGCAATTAACTACTGCGCCGGACACGACCGAAATAACGGATTTTACCGATGCCAGCACCCTACTGGATTTTGACTCGGACGAGACACTGAAGACTGTCGATATCCGCATCAACGATGACAGCATTGATGAAAGCGACGAGACGGTCATTATCACCCTCAGCGATGCCCTCCCCAGCGGCGAAGCAACGATAGCGCCCTCCGGAGCGAGAGCGGTACTGACCATTACCGATAATGACTCTGGTGGCGATGGCGTTGTCAGTGCCGGCGGCAGCGACGGCGGTGGCGGTGGCGGTGGATGCACACTAGGCACAAGCAAATTCGACCCTGTCCTCCCATTGCTTATATTGGCTGCAAGTGGGTATCTGCTGCGTAGGAAAAAATTATTCCACTAAAACCTGCAAACTCAAAGAAGGCGGTTTTTTAAACTGCCTTTTTTGTTTTTACTGACCAGCCGTTTCAGAACCGAGAAAAAGCCCTCGATGGCTTATAAGCTTTTCTAAACCCCTACCGAGGCTTGATCGCCTCGATGGTAGCGGAAACCACATAGTCTTCCACCTTTCGTTCCGGCGCCCAATCCTTGATGAATTCACGGGATTCTTCTTTGGGTTCGATCCGAATCTCGCGGAATCCCGCGTTTTCCATATCATCTTCAAGCTCATCGATCAGCGAGGCATTGCCCATGCAGCCCGCGACAAGCTGCTCATCGCGACGCATCTGTTGCGGAATCTCGACAGTGGCTACCACATCGGAGATCGCCAGACGGCCACCCGGTTTTAAAATCCGATAGGCGTCACGAAACACTTGAGCCTTATCGGCGGAGAGATTAATGACACAGTTGGAGATGATGACGTCGGCCGTATCGTCGGCTATGGGTAAATACTCGATCTCGCCAAGACGGAACTCAACATTGCTGTAATTCCCCTTGACCGAGTTGTTGCGAGCCTTACTGAGCATGTCGGGGGTCATGTCTACACCTATAACCCGACCGGTATCACCGACCTCGTCAGCCGCCAGGAAACAGTCAAAACCACCACCGGAGCCAAGATCCACAACGACCTCACCGGTCTGCAGGGCCGCGATGACCTTGGGATTACCGCAACCGAGCCCCATGTCCGCGCCCGAAGGTACCTTTTCCAGGTCTTTATCGCTGTAACCCAATCGAGTGGAAATCAGGGTATTAATTGCGGCGTCGTCGGAAACACCGCAACAGCTAGAGGCGACCCCGCAATCTTCACCGGCATTCTGGGCCCGAGCAACCTGGCCATAGGCCTTGCGAACGTTCTGGCGATGCTCGTCCAACTTGATGAAAGTAGGCACCTCTGGGGGAC
>JAAEPA010000696.1 GCA_024222475.1 Gammaproteobacteria bacterium
GACAACGCCGCCAGACTGGCTCACGACCGAATTCACCCAGATACCTTGTGCAAAGATTGAGACGTCTTTATCTTCACAGGGATGGTTGGACGTTTACAAGAGAGAAGTTACTACCGGCGAATGCATACGTCTGGGCGGCAACAAGGGACCCGGGTACACAGGTGGTACCGTAAGCAATTACATTGTTATGGCTAGTTCAACAGATGTAGGTGATCAATGCCCACCGCCCGACGCGACCAGTCCTCTTCCAAAAACGGGTCAGACTAATTCACACGAGGATTACGACGATGGGGACTTACAACGAGGCACAGATTGGCCGTCACCGAGATTCACGGATAATGGTGACGGGACGGTCAGAGACAATATGACCGGACTGATATGGACAAAGAGTGCAGACTTATTAAAAGAGGCAGTCTTTTGGGTAGATGCACTGGCATTCTGCAACGGATTAAGTGACGCTACTTCGAAACTCACGGATGGATCGGAGTCTGGAGATTGGGTTTTACCGAATGTGAATGAGTTAGCAAGCCTGGTGGATCGAGGCGAGACGGACCCAGCGCTAGAGGGAGGAACAGAAAGCCCATTCTTGAACGTATTCTCCGGAGGTTCAGATTACTGGACGTCAACATCCGAACCCGGCGATAAATTCCCATGGGTAGTCGATTTCTACTACGGAAAGACAAGTCCAACAATCGCGGATAATGCCCGTGTATGGTGCGTCAGAGACACCAAGGACCAATAACCAGAATAGAGTCAGGAGCAAAATGATCTATAGTAATTAGGATTTTTCACCCACGGTGAAATGTCAAGGGGGCACAGGGAATATTTCCCTGTGCCCTCTACTTTAATATCCATATGCTGTAACACCAAACCCCCTCTAACCCACCTCAACCAACCCTTCACGTATTCCCCAATGCGAACATAATC
>JAAEPA010000697.1 GCA_024222475.1 Gammaproteobacteria bacterium
CCCAACAATCGTGAGGTCGACGCCCGCGTCTCGAATCAATCGGACCAGCTTGGCTGCTTCGTGATCTTGGAGTCCCACAAACAAAGCCCTCGGTCTTGAGTCACTCTGCAACTCCCGCGTGATCGTCTTGAATATCCTGTCCACATCATCGGTCTCTGAATTAACGCCCCAAACGCTTTTTATCCGAAACCCCAGTTCTTGGGCGGCGCGCACAAAGGAACGTTGCAGTGCAGAACCGTAAGCGTCTCGTTCATAAACGATGTTGACCCTTTCCTGTTTAAGTATCCCGTTGGTGTAAATTGCAGCGAATTTTCCTTGAAGATTAGTATCGGGCACAACGCGAAAGTACCAATCGTTTCCTTCGGTTACTTCCGGAGCGGTTGCGCTTGCGGTTATCGCCGGAATGCCATACTGCTTATAGATCTTCCCTCCTTCAACAGAGATCGAGCTGTAGTAATGCCCGATCACGACCAACACGTTGCTGTCTCGTGCAATCTCTATAGCCTTTTTTCGGGCTATGTCCTTACTATTTTGATCGTCGTAGGCAAGAACCTTCAGTTTCCTTCCGCCAATCCCTCCGCGCTTATTGATTTCCGCAACGCATAGATTCACTCCATCTAACATTGCCTGGCCGCCGATGCGGTCTTTCCCGGACAGAGGACCGATAATGGCTAACTGGAGCGCGTCGCCACCCGCACACACTCTATTGCTAAATAAAAACATTAGGGCGACTGCAACGATAGCCGCAAAAGTCGCACGAATCCTAATACGTCCCTTTGATCCGGACGACGCATGAATCAACGTAATGATCATGCGGTAACTGCATGC
>JAAEPA010000698.1 GCA_024222475.1 Gammaproteobacteria bacterium
CCATTTTGAGCCAGATTTTTTGATTAAATAAGGCGAATATTGGGCATATTTAACGAATTTAATCGGGAAATCTGGCCAATATGGCTTTTCCGCAGTAGATTCTCTATTCTCGGACAGCCCCCTAGGTCAACCCCGAGCTAGTTTCTGTAAGATAGGGTGTATCGCTTGACGGTATTTACAACTTTATTGGTTCGATAACACCGTCAAAGTTTTGTTCATCGCAAAGATCGAGAAACTCCTCGCGCAGCTGGGTTATGTGCAGACTGGCTGGAATTTCGATGGTCATGCGAATGGATATCATCGGGGTGGCGGTATGCGCCGCCTTATAGGTGCTGGTATTCATCTCCTGGATATTGATACCATGAATGGCGAGAAAAGCCGCGAGATGGCTTACGATCCCGGAATGGTCCAGTGACACCACGTCCACCGTGTAGGGTAATACCTGTTTCGGCGGCTCGCGCTGCAAGGTGCGCTTGGTGACAATGGTCAGGTGCAGCTGTTTTTCAAGGTTGGCCAGTACAGACTCAAGCTTCGCCAGATTATTCCATCGCCCTGAGACCAGTTGGATGATAGCGAAGGTTCCACCAAGAATGGTCATGCGGCTATCTTCGATATTGCAATCATATTCGAGAATGGCCCTGGAAAGCTTCTCAACGATTCCAGGCTGATCATCCCCTAAAGCGGAAATCACAAGAAAGTTCGTCATTCAGTTAACATCTTTGGTGTAGTTAGGGAGTAGAGTAGCAGTAAAATCGATTTGAGCAAACTATAAATAGGGTTCCAAACAACTGGCGCATAGCCCCAGCTACGTCACTGTTGCCACAACACCGAATACTGGCGACAAGGCAAATCAAGACAGATAAGCGTGTCAATAACATTCCTTTGCTTGTCAATACTATGCTGCAACAGTAATATGGCACCTGATTTTTTATCGGGAGAAGACTATGTTTCGCGGTAGCATGGTAGCCCTGGTAACCCCTATGTCTATTGACGGGGCTATCGATAACAAGGCGCTTTCAGAACTGATCGAATTCCACATCAGCAGTGGCACAGACGCGATCGTGCCGGTAGGCACCACGGGGGAGTCCGCCACCTTGGACTACGACGAACACTGCGCAGTGATCCGCCGAGTAGTCGGTGAGGTGGCGGGACGTATTCCAGTTATTGCGGGTACAGGTGCCAATTCCACGCGTGAAGCAATCGAATTGACCCGATGCGCCCTCACGGCCGGGGCCGATGCCTGCCTGTTAGTCACACCCTATTATAACAAGCCGACTCAAGAAGGGCTGTATCGACATTACAAGGCGATTGCTGAAGCGGTGCCGTTGCCACAGATCTTATATAACGTACCGGGCCGCACGGCCTGCGATCTGTTGCCAGACACCGTCGAAAGGCTTTCGGGCCTTACTAATGTTGTGGGAATCAAGGAGGCCACGGGCGATGTGGCCAGGGTCCGGGAAATCGTCGAACGCTGTGGATCATCTCTAGACGTTTACAGCGGTGACGATGCGTTGGCCATGGAGATAATATTGCAGGGTGGCAAGGGAGTCATATCGGTAACAGCCAATGTTGCTCCAAGCTTGATGCATGAGATGTGTGCAGCGGCACTGCGGGGTGACCGGCAAGGAGCCGAGCAGATCAACCAGCGTTTAGAGGGCCTGCATCGGGACTTATTCCTGGAATCCAACCCGATTCCGGTAAAATGGGCAGTATCTGAAATGGGCAAGATTCCTCCGGGTATTCGGCTACCGTTGACACCCTTCTCAGGGCAGCATCACGCCCAGCTGCGAAACTCAATGCGCCAAGCCGGAGTCTTATCATAGCCCGGATATTCCATAAATTACACGCGCCCTCGCTTGATCCTTATTTTCACAAGATTGTTGCTCACTCGGCCGTAATCGTGGATACGCCGCTTCTTCGCATAATCCCTTGTGAAAATAAATCTCTACGCGATCATCGCGTAAATTCATGAGATATCCGGGATAGAACCTAATTTTGACGATGACGCATAAGCTTTTAAATTTCACCTTATCTCTAATCATGCTTTGTCTGGCATGCATACCGTTGGGTTGTTCTAATTTTGGTGGGTCGGATAATGACTACTCCAAAAGCGCTAGCCTCCCCCCGCTGGAGGTACCTCCCGACCTGACCAAACCGGACTGGAATACACGAATGTCTATTCCAGATTCCGGTACGATCAGCGCCGTAGAGACATCTAGGCACCAGGCTCAGGACCAGGACCAGGACGGCCAAGAAACCACCCGCCCCGATGCAGAGAAAATCAAGGTCTTACCTAAAGCCGAAGGCATCGAAGTGCATCGAGAAGGCAATGTTCGCTGGTTAGAGGTCGCTGCAAGCACCGATGCCCTGTGGCCTCGATTGCGATCCTTCTGGAAACAGACGGACATCGAACTAGAAAAAAATAACCCTCAAATCGGAATCATGGAAACGGTGTGGCACGAACAACCGGAGGCCTTACCCAAAGGGACTTTTGGCAAGATATTAGGCGGCGCCTATTACGCCTTAGCGGATACGGGGATACGTGACAAGTATCGTATCAGAGTGGAACGTGTCTCAGCAGACATCACTAATGTCTATCTCACCCTGAGGCGAGCTGAACAGGTCGGCGACATCGCCGATGACCAGGCATTCGTGCGCTGGAAAGCGCAACCCCCGAGCCCCGAATTAGAAGCGGAAATGCTTGCCCGGCTAATGATCCATCTGGGTACTGACAAGAACGATGCAAGACCTCAGATCGCGACCGCACCAGCCCCTATACCGGTTGAGATAAACCTAGAAATGGTTGACGGTGAGCCCATCTTGTTGGTAGCGGATGAATTGTCGCGGGTATGGAGACGAACCGGAGTCGCCCTGGACAGAGCAGGTCTATTTGTGGAGCAACAGAATCAATCAGAAGGCATTTATTACATTATCTACACCGCCGCCGAAGGTGAAAAAACAAAAGGATTTTTCAGTCGCATTTTCAGTAGCGACAAAGGACTTGAGGTTAATGAACTCTACCAGGTCCACCTCCGGGCCCAGGACGAGACGGTCCTGATAACGGCCCATGGCAATGGTGAAGACGATGCCCCGGCCAAGCTGGACCCAGAAGCCGCAGAAATACTTCTTAACCGTCTAAATAAAGCCTATCAGATCGGTAAGAGCAGCGTTTGAGACAAATCTTATAGCTTAAGGAATGCGAATTAACCCGGCTATTTCATGAATTGCACACGCCCTCGCTTGATCCTTATTTACAGCTGCTTTGCACACAATGCCCGAGGAGCAGACCATCGACAATGAGCTCTCCGGGAAAGGGCTGCCTGAATAGAGCATAGATCAAGCATGTCGTAAATATCTTAGTAGCAACGCTAGATAAAACCTCGGTAAGAAACGAAGTCAGCCGGTTGAGAACCAGCTTTGAACTACTGTGCTCCGAAGGTAAAGTCACCCGTGAAATTAACGATTACCCGACCAAGACCTTGCGAATTTGCAGAAACGTTACCGCAATATTCTAACCCAAGCAGATAAAGAACTCCCGCCTATCCCGCCGTAGTTACGTTTTCTATGGCTTTTCAGTACCACTCAGTCAGGCCTTACCCTCGCTACGGTCGCCATTCTCGAACAGCTTAACCTCATACTAGAACCGGATTATGATTTATGGTGTCCACTCACAAAGGCATGCAGAGGTTTAGTGTCTTCGAACTGTTGCATCTGTTCGGGGCTGGCTTGGTGCTGATGTTTAGCCTTCCAGTCGCTATAAGGCATACCGTAGACCACCTCGCATGCCTCCTCATAGCTGAGTCCGATGTTCCGCTCCTTGGCGGCCCCCAGGTACCACTTAGAGAGACAATTGCGGCAAAATCCTGCCAGATTCATCAGATCGATATTTTGCGCGTCGGTACGCCGCTGCAGGTGTTCGACTAGCCCCCTGAATGCAGCAGCCTCGAGTTCAGTACGTTGCTTTTCGTCCATTTCCCCTCCTTCAGACTTGACTCATTCCCAATACAATACCATGCTTGGCATTCTTGGATAGTAATGTTTGGAATGCTACCTAAATAACTTCCCTATCTGACTTGCCTTATCGCACGTATTCGGCGTTACGACAACACTTACATAGCTAGGGCTATGCGCCTGTTGTCGTGCCTTGAATACAAACGATTATGCGGCGCCAGCTAGGGAAGTTATTTCATTCGCATTCCTTACCCAGCTCAATATCATCTCATACGGCCCGGATCCGATTCCATGGTTATCGATTTCTCCGAACTGAGAAGGTGAGTAATTTCTTCTCTGAAGCTTATTTCCCGGCTCGTGAACGTTTTCTTGAGGCCGCCGTGGCCTGCAATGCCAGAGTGGATCACCTGGCATTGCAGGCTCGCGGCCCAGAGGGCCAATCACTGAGCATCGACATCGCTTGGCGGGGCTCGATCAGGCCACGCCAGGTAATCGTACACCAAAGCGGACTGCATGGCGTAGAAGGCTTTGCCGGTTCCGCCATTCAGCTGAGCTTACTTACTGAACCTCCGGCGATAGACCAGGACACGGCTCTGGTACTGGTGCATATCATCAATCCCTTCGGGATGGCCTGGTTGCGAAGAGTAAATGAACGCAACGTAGACCTGAACCGCAACTGTCTGAACGACGGGGAAACATGGCAGGGCACACCGCAGGGATATCGAATGCTTGATCGCTTGCTCAATCCCCCTACTCCACCCGGATTCGATTTTTTTGATCTGCGTGCAGTATCGAGCATCTTACGTCACGGCTTTAGCGCCCTCAAACAGGCCGTGGTCGCGGGTCAGTTTGACTACCCTCAGGGCTTGTTCTATGGCGGGGCCAGGTTGCAGCAGGGTCCGTCCCTTTACCAGGCGTGGCTTTCAGAGCACTTGGGGACAGTGCGCCGGATCCTCGTCATCGATGTGCATACCGGGCTGGGGCGATGGGCTCAGGAGACCCTGTTTCTTCAGGGCTCATCTTCAGCAGCGGATGATCAATGGCTAAGCCAGCTGCTGGGTCGATCCTTGGTAAGGGTACAGCAGGACCCCACGCTTGGGTATGAGATCCGTGGAGGGATGAGCAATCTGTTTAGCAATTTATTCAAGCATGCCCATGGCATATACATCACTCAGGAATTCGGCACCTACCCCGCACTCAAGGTGATTCATGCCTTGCGTGAGGAAAACCGCTGGCATTTTTTTGGTCAAGGCCATCCGCAGCACCCCATCAAGCAAAAATTAAAACGAACGATGTGTCCGGATTCCGAAAACTGGCGTAGACTCATTCTCAACCAGGGAATTACGCTCGTCAAGAAAGCGATAAAACTTCCACCTATTAAAGATAGACAGACCGAGTAACAATTCAATGAACAAAAAATCGACTCAATCCAGCGCAGAACTAAGCAAAGAATTACTGGAATTCCGTTCAACCTTCCGCTCGGTACTACTATCCACCGTAAGTCAGGAGAGTATACCTGAGGTTAGTTACGCCCCTTGTGTCACCGACAAATTAGGCAATATCTATATCTATGTCAGCGGACTTTCGCGTCATACCCATAACCTACGAAATACCGGACGCGTTAGTCTGTTATTTATCGAGGATGAACAACCGGTTCGAAATATTTTCGCCAGAAAACGTCTGAGCTATTCCTGTGAAACGAAGACCCTATCTCATGACAGCGCTGACTGGCGTCGAATCCTGGATCATTTTAAAGAACGCTTTGGAAAATTCATTGACACCCTGCGGCTGCTACCCGACTTTCAACTGTTCCAACTGACCCCAATCTCCGGCAACTATATACGTGGTTTTGGACAGGCCTACAGCTTTAAAGGTGCCGGGCTTAACGAAATTCGACATATAAAATCCGCCAGCGATCAAAAACAGCCTCCTGACATCGCCACACCGCGGGAGATCCTGAAATTTTGGTTCTCAGAGCGAGTTCAGCCCTTATGGTTCAAGTCCACCGCAAGCTTCGATACTGAATTGAGGACCCGCTTCATGTCGACATGGCAATTCGCCGCGGCAAACCATTTATCTAAATGGGAGTCATCGCCACAAGAGGCATTAGCCTTGGTCATCGTGTTGGATCAGTTTCCGCTGAACATATTTCGGGGCAGACCTGAAAGTTTTTCCACCGAGTCCGAGGCAAAGCGAACAGCGCATGCAGCCCTTGAAAAAGGCTTCGACCGGAAACTCAATGACACTCAAAAGGTCTTTCTCTACATACCATTCATGCATAGTGAAGATAAGGCCGATCAAGATCGTTCAGTGCAACTCTTCGAGGCCACAGGGCTCGACAACCATCTCAAATGGGCTCGCCACCACCGCGATATCGTCAACCGCTTTGGCCGCTTTCCTCATAGAAATGCATCATTGGGCCGGGAAAACACCGCTGAGGAGACTGAGTACTTAGACTCCGGGAAGGCGTACCAAGGCTGATGTATCCCCGTCCCCTATAGGATATCGGGGCACTCTGCATTTCCGAACACACATTTGTGCAGAGCAGAAAGGCCCGACAGCTAAACCGGCCCAACATAGCTGTAACCAGCCTGTTCAACGGCCTTGCGCACTACATTGTCTTCATCAATACCCGTAACGCTCACCCGCTTTGCTTGCAGGTCCACTTGTACCGTAGCTCCGGGGACCGCTTCCTCAATGGCATTCGTCACCGAACGGACACAACCGTCACAAGCCATGCCTTCAACGATATAGGTCTTATTCATCTTTATTCGCCTTTCTTGAGATTCGACATTAGGACTTTTTCCAATTCAAGGGAGCTCGACATTTTTTCATATGATGAGAAAAAATAACCGCTAACAATATGAGATATACCGCCGTTCCATTACCCTTGATGAAAGGAACCTCGGACAAGGAATAAACGAAAAATGTACTCAACAACATTATACCGGGAAGCGCGGTATCTGCGGACTTACGATAATCGCTGAAAAAGATAATCATCGGATATAAAAACATCATTGCAAATGCAAGCCCTCCAATCAGCCCCTTCGACACAAGGACTTCAAGATAGGCATTGTGAGGGTGGGAATGCACCAGCAGCGGGTCCTTTTTCTGATCTTCGGTCATATAGTCTCTGACGGTATCTTCAAAATTACCACGCCCTATCCCTAGCATAGGATAATCTCTAATGATCGACAAGCTATGCGTCCATAACTCTAGGCGTATAGAGGCACTACGCTTTTCATGTGCAATGTCCGAGAAGTCATCGAGCACGAAGTAGTATTTAACGTCATCTATTGCCCGATCAACCTGGTATTTTACGGTAGTAGAAAAGCCATACAGACTGATAGAAACGATCGTCATCAACCCAATAAACATGATGAAGATGCGGATCTTAAACCGAAGGTACCCCCATAGCAGGGCAGCTGAAAATGCCATGATATAACTGCCGCGGGCACCGGAGAGAATCGCGCTGATCAGGCCAAGACAAAATGCCGGGATAAAAACCCATTGCAGTCTTTTTTCCAGGCCATACATTGAACCCAGCGCTACGAACGCCGTGACCACGGCAATTGACCCATAGTAATGATTAATATAGGGACCGTGTATCTTATAGGACTGTTTTTCTATACCGACAACGAGCAACTCATACATAGCGTAACCGAAAATACAAGCCGCCCCCGCCGCCATACCGCAAGACAACCATAAATGGGGTTTTTCCAGCTCCCGTACCAGCAGATAAATAGGTATAAAAAGCAAATAGCGAATCTCTACTTCCAGGCTGTTGATGGTGAATGGATGAGTAAAGGAAGGGAGAAAATAGGCCAGAAAGAACAATGCCATACCACCTAAGACGATCTTTTCTTCTCGTTGAAGGGGAGTAGACTCGGTACCATGCCGTCGAATAAGTGCAACTATCGATATCAGGCTAATAAGAATAAAAAACGTACTGAACCAATGACGAGCAAAGGCGCCCATCAGCGGGAAAAGAAACAACAATATATAAATAAGGGGGTACCGCCCGGGCACATCCTTTATTAAAGTTAGTATCATTCTATTTTTGAATGCCCTAAAACCAGTTACATGAGTCGAAGCATGATCTTGAGAAAAAAATTCATTACGGTTTTATTGTTTGGACTATTGTTACTGAACGGCGTCGATTCTGCGGCCTTTGCAGCCGATATATGCGGTAGCTATGTGCCAACCACCGGTCCTCACAATACCGAGCTTCGGCGTTTTGCAAACAACTTGAAGCTCAACTACGTAGATGCCTTCGTCAACATCGTAAATCACATCGAGCACTATGGGCATCTACCCAGCTGCTATCTCTCTAAGCAAAAGGCCCGAAAGCAAGGCTGGTCACCGGGGAAATCCCTTTGGAAGATCAGGCCTGGACATGCTATCGGAGGAAACAGATTTGGGAATCGAGAGCAAAGGCTGCCCCAGCGATATAATCGCCACTATACCGAGGCCGATCTAGACTACGACGGCCATAAACGCGGGGCAAGACGACTGGTGTTCGTGCGCAACAGACCGAATCAGGGCCTGATCTGGGTTACCACAGACCATTATAAATCCTTTCACCGAATCCCAAAACCATGAGCGTATCGATACCATACCGTCTCCAAGGTTCACGTATTAATTCACTGGAAAAGGCCTACCAGGAAATGGCGCGCGAGATGGCCTTCCCCCCACATTTCGGACACAACCTGGATGCCTTGTGGGATGTCTTAACTACGGAGGTCACGGGCCCCTTCGAAATTATCTGGGAGGATGCCAAGCAATCCCAAAAAAAGATGGGCAAAGACTATCGCCGCCTGCTCAAGTTATTGAAAGACCTTGAGCGAACCCGAGAGGATTTCCGACTGAAGCTGAAATAATCGGCACCGATAATTTAGCGCCGCTTACCGAATAACGAACCCAATAAACCGCGGACAATCTGGCGACCGATCTGAGTGCCGATACTGCGCATCGCACTCTTTCCAAAGGCCTCTACCATACCCTGGCGACCTCGCCCGCGGACCGATCTACTGCGTGAACGTTGCGGTGTTTCTTGTTCGGCCTGTTTGGCGGCCTGCTCCGCCCGCGCCTGGAGTATCTCATAGGCCGAATGCCGATCAACCTCTTGTTCATAGACACCCGCCAATACCGATTCGGCGACCAGTGCCTGGCGTTCTTGGGCGGTAATCGGGCCGATTCGGCTGCTCGGCGGAGCAATCAAGACCCTTTGTACCACGCTAGGCTGCCCCTTTGCATCCAAGGTAGAAACGAGGGCCTCCCCTACCCCCAGCTCGGTGATCGCGGTGGCTGTTTCCAGATCGGGATTGGTGCGAAAGGTCTGGGCAGCGGAGCGTACCGCCTTTTGATCTTTGGGTGTGAAGGCCCGCAAGGCATGTTGCACCCGATTTCCCAATTGTCCCAACACATCTACAGGGATATCCAGAGGATTCTGGGAAACGAAATAAACCCCCACGCCCTTTGAACGAATGAGCCGTACTACCTGCTCGATCTTGTCCTGCAGGACCTTGGACGCATCGTCGAACAGCAGATGGGCCTCGTCGAAGAACAGCACCAGCCTTGGTTTATCCCGGTCACCGACCTCGGAGAGCTGCTCGAACAGTTCGGAGAGCAACCACAGCAGCAGAGTCGAATAGAGCTGGGGGGCATTCATCAATTGATTCGCCGCCAAAATATTAATCACCCCATGGCCATGCTCATCGGTCTGAATCAGATCGTCGATCTGCAGATCCGGCTCTCCGAACAGCAGATCGCCCCCCTGATCCTCCAGACTGATCAGGCGGCGTTGAATCGCCCCAATACTGGCCGGTGAGATATTGCCATAGCTGGTTCTGAACTCGGCCCGATGATCGGCAACGAACCGCAGCATGGCGCGCAGATCCTTAATATCCAGCAATAGCCAGCCATTATCATCGGCCACCCTGAACACCAGCGACAACACACCTTGTTGGGTCTCATTGAGGTTCAATAACCTGGCGAGTAACAAGGGGCCCATGTCGGTAATGGTAGTGCGTACCGGATGACCTTGTTTACGATAAACGTCCCACAGGGTGACGGGAAAGCCCGCAAACGCGTGCTCCGCCAATCCCAACTGCGCAAGGCGCTCCGAGAACTTAGGGCTTGGTGATCCCGGCCTGCTGATACCCGAGAGATCGCCCTTGACGTCGGCCAGAAAAACGGGCACGCCTAAGCGACTGAAGCCCTCGGCCAATACTTGTAACGTAACGGTCTTGCCCGTGCCCGTAGCACCGGCGATCAAACCGTGGCGATTGGCCATCTTGGGCAACAGGTGAACAGGGATCTCACCCTTACCGATCAGCAGCGGTTCAGCCATGAATAACTCCTCTAAATTTTCTACAATACACCGGCATTCTACTATAAAGCCAGCGTCCTCGGCTCGGCTTGAGCCCTGCGCCCCGATTAAACATCAAAACAATGCCAATCCAAAGAATCATAAGCAAAGGCAAGGTCCCGGTGAAGATCTACACCCGGGATGTAGATCCCCAGGCGATTCAGCAGCTTTGCAATATTGCTCAGCTGCCCTTCATCCACGACCATGTGGCGGCGATGCCGGATGTACATGTTGGGATTGGTGCAACCATCGGCTCGGTGATCCCCACCCATGGGGCAATCATTCCGGCGGCGGTCGGCGTGGATATCGGTTGCGGTATGAACGCGGTGCGTCTTTCTCTGGATGCCGCAGACCTGCCGGACAATCTGCGACAGCTGCGTGGCGCGATCGAGGCCACGGTCCCGGTGGGCTTCAACATGCATCAACGAGAATGCGCCAAGGCATCCCTGTTGCACGATTTGTCCACCAGTCTGGAACCGATCATAGAAAAACACCCACAACTGCTGAAAATGCAGAGACGCCCTTCCCAGACCTGGCCTCGCCAACTGGGCACCCTGGGAGGAGGGAATCATTTCATCGAGCTGTGCCTGGACGAAAAAGAACAGGTCTGGATCATGCTGCATTCCGGCAGCCGCGGGATCGGTAATGTGATCGGGCGTTATTTCATTCGATTAGCAAAGCAAGACATGCAACACCATATTAGTAATCTTCCGGATAGGGATCTGGCCTATTTCGAAGAAGGCAGCGAACACTTCGACGATTACATCGAGGCGGTGCACTGGGCACAACATTATGCGATGGTCAATCGCCGTGAGATGATGCGCCTGATCGTCAATACTCTCAAAAACCTGCTGCCTCCCTTCAAGACAACCGAAGAGGCGATCAACTGTCACCATAACTATGTACAACGGGAGCATCACTTCGGGGTCGATGTGCTCATCACCCGCAAAGGCGCCATCCGCGCCGGCAAAGGCGAGTTAGGCATCATTCCCGGCAGCATGGGTGCAAAATCTTATATCGTACGCGGCAAGGGCAATTCCCAATCGTTTTGCTCCTGCTCCCACGGCGCGGGAAGGACCATGAGCCGTACCGAAGCCAAGCGACATTTCAGCCGAATGGATCTGCAACTCCAAACCCAGGGCGTGGAGTGCCGTAAGGACAAAGGCGTGATAGATGAAATCCCGGCAGCTTATAAAGACATTGATAAAGTGATGGAAAACCAGTCCGATCTGGTTGAGGCCGTGCATACCTTGAAACAAGTAGTTTGCATCAAGGGCTGATCGATATTATTGACACCGCTACTTAACCCGGATATTCCATAAATTACACACGCCCTCGCTTGATCCTTGTTTCCGCAAGAAATTTTACTCAGTCGGCCGTAAGCGTGGATACACCGCTCCTTCGCAAAGTCCCTTGTGGAAACAAATCTCTACGCGATCATCGTGCAAATTCATGAAATATCCAGGTTAACCTCTTTGGTTCAACGGTTGCGCAGTTTGTCCGCGAACGCCTCCCGTTCCTGATCGATGTTCTTGCGTTTCCACTGATAGAAAACAGGATCTTCGATATAGCCTTTCTCGGCGACGTAACGCAGTATACCGGCCAACCGAAAAAACTGAACCACGGACTCGATGCGCATGATCTCTTGGCCCCTCTCGTCGAAGAGCAGAAGGGTCGGCGTGTAGGACAGCTTGAGTTGAACAGCCCACTCAAAGGGCGTCAGCCTCTCACCACCGGGCGTGAGCACGGGAGTTTCCCTGTCCCACACATTCAATTGCACTACTTCATAGCCTTGCAGACGCTGACGCACAACCTTGTTCTGCAAGGGCTCGGAATGCAGGATGTCACAGGCATGGCATTTAGGCTGTTCAAAGATCACCAGCATGGGCCGACTGGCCTGAAAATGACTGCGGTCGAGGACATAGGGGGGGCTGATGAATAAATCATCGTGGTTTAAGGCCTCTCCTTCGAAAAGCAGTGGGGGATCAGCCTTGGCAAGATAGTCCCTGAATGACTGTTTCCGGTAATGCCCATCCGCGACATACTCCAGGGCTGCCCGCATCTTGTATGCGGGGTGGTAACCCCTGAGTACGAGTGCCTTTTTGCGGTCCTTCCCAAAAAATATCAGTGAGGGTGTAAAGTGAGTCTTTTCCTGTACGGCATACTCCTTTACTGTCATGGCATTGCCCTCGGGGTCAGTGAGTTTCACGGTGCTGAACACATTGAGGCCGATAACATCGAAGTGCCTTGTGACATACGCGACCACATCGGGCTTGGACAGGTTCTCTTCCATCATCGCCTTGCAGTAGGCGCAATGCTTTTGACCGAAATAGATGATAATGCCTGATTTTCCAGCCTCCAGGGCCTCATCCAGATCCTCTCGAAGATCAAGAAAACTCACCTTGAACCAGTCTGGATGCCCGCCGAGATAGCCGGTCGGCAGATCGTCGAAAGAGTAGTGCTCAGGCGCGTCTTGGGCCCGTGCAACCCCGCTGACAACCGGAAACTGAGCTAGAGTTACAACGGCAACACAAAGAACTGCTGACAAATAACTCATAATTCAAGATCTTTCTCACTGATTATATTGTTATTTTATTGGCTGAATACTTAAGTATGTACGATCACTTGCAGTGACCTAAATTATAGAATATTTAGTTTCAACGCAACCAGCTTAGGTTAGTTTCAACAAACATTAAAACCAACCCATGTTAGATTAAAAGTACAAAAAAAGTTTGACAAAGCTCTTACCGAGTTATTATTGTTACACCCAACGAGCCCGGAATCGCCATTGATGGCGGGGTGATCGCGCTAGGGCTTAGGCTAATTTGCGATCATGGTATAAGCATAAAAACGAATAATAATAACTAGAAAAGAATATAGAGGAGTGCCGTCTCAATGGGAACCCACTGCAATCAGCTTGCCAAGCACATTTCTACGATACCAGCGCCGCATATAAAAACGCGGACTATTCCCTGTGGTACGTTTGGGTCGAAACGGCACAAGACCTGACTCAGATCAGCACCATGGCCGATACCCAGAGAGATGCTCATTGCGAAAAGGCGGATTCCGGGTCAAGGATCATGGATAACCGCTCAACAAACCCCTGACTTTTAATAAGCCGATTCGAGGGAAAGACAGATGAACCCATCGCCAAGAGCGCACATCTATCGAATGATTCTTGCGCTGATCGTCTTTTTAGCAGCCTTTATAGGGATCAGGGCCTTAGCCATCCCGGGTAGTTGGGATAGTGAACGTTGGTACCGCACGGATTCTCTAGGCGAATTGCAATCACTACCGCTTCGTTACGGGGGTAACGAGTCCTGCGACACCGCAGGTTGTCATGACCCGAAAGATGAGACAGCACGCCACCAAGAAAAACTTTCCGCACTGGCATTAGGTCCACATGAGGGGCTAGCTTGCGAGGTTTGCCATGGCCCGGTGGCTGACCACGTCAAGGACGGCAAGAAGGTCAATGAGGCCAAAGTCACGGTAGCCAATGACCTCTGTATGAGTTGTCACCAAAAGCTTATTGGCCGCCCGGATCAATTCGCCCAGTTTAGCGAGACTCTGATCTATCACAAGTTGCTGAATGTGCGTGAAAGATCGCTATGCCGAGCTTGTCACGATCCCCATGAACCCAAATAGTCACGGTGCTGCGAGGAGAAAAAATGGCTAACCCTGAAGTGGACGGAAGAAGGGTATTCCTGAAAAAATTGCTGGGTGGGACCGCAGCCGCCAGCGCGGGTGTGCTGTTGGTGTACAAACAACCCGCGTCGGCCAAGCCGTCGGCTGCACGAAAGCAAGACGGCGAGGCGCATGAACAACAGTATGCCTTCGTGGTGGACATCGACCGCTGTATCGGCTGCGGCAACTGCGTCTCCGCCTGCAGCACCGAAAACAAGGTACCACAAGGCCAGTTCCGAACCTGGGTCGAGCGCTATGTGGTCACCCAGGAAGGCGTGCACATCGACTCTCCCAAAGGGGGCATGGAGGGCTTCCCAGAACTTGATGAGACACTCGAGAAACAGGCCATCAATTCATTTTTTGTGCCTAAGTTATGCAATCAATGCGAAGACGCCCCTTGCGTGCAGGTATGCCCCGTAGGCGCAACCTACCGCTCCGATGACGGTTTTGTATTAGTCGACCCGGAACACTGCATGGCTTGCAGCTACTGCATCCAGGCCTGCCCCTATGGAGCCAGATTCATGAATAAAGAAACACACATGGCCGATAAGTGCACCTGGTGCTATCACCGAGTCAAAAATGACAAATTACCGGCCTGCGTCACCGTCTGCCCCACCCATGCGCGCAGCTTCGGCGATCTGAATGACAGCGCCAGCCAGGTGGCACAGGTGGTTCAATCGGACCATTGGGATACTTTGAAATCAGATCTGCACACGGGATGTCAAGTACTGTACTCCGGCCTGCCCAGAGAGGTGGTTTAAGATGACACTGCCTAACGAATCGTTGGTTAATTTCATATTTCCCAACAACGCTCATATTGACTGGTCATTGATGATCGTGATCTACCCCTATATCACGGGCTTGGTTGCCGGTGCATTCGTGGTGTCATCGCTTTATCACGTTTTCAAAATCAAGGAATTTGAACCTGTTGCACGATTTGCCTTGATTAGCGCTTTTTGCTTCGGTTTATTCGCAGCATTTCCGCTGCTGGTCCATCTGGGGCAACCCCAGCGGGCCTTCAACATCTTTTTCACCACCCATACGACCTCGGCCATGAGTATCTTTGGCTACGTCTATGGCAGCTACATGATCCTATTGATCGTTGAACTCTGGCTAACCTACCGGGAATATTTTATTCAACGCGCCAATGAAACCACCGGCATCCCGCGGCTGATTTGGAGCACGCTGACCCTGGGGATAATGACCTATACGCCAGACTCTGCGCGCGTCGATCATAGGCTCAGCACCTTCCTGGCCGCTATCGGTATCCCCTGGGCCTGCACCCTGCATGGCTATGTCGGATTCATCTTCGGCACGGTAAAGGCCAACGCCTGGTGGGCAACCCCCTTGCAACCCA
Source organism: Gammaproteobacteria bacterium (assembly GCA_024222475.1). Classification (GTDB taxonomy): domain Bacteria; phylum Pseudomonadota; class Gammaproteobacteria; order JAAEPA01; family JAAEPA01; genus JAAEPA01. Next base: position 15,363 of record JAAEPA010000698.1, read on the forward strand.
TCATCTTCCTGATGTCTGCCATCGTCAGCGGCATGGCCATGCTGTGCGTAATGTACACCATTATCCACTGGCGAAAAGGATGGGACTATGACTATGCAATGGTCAAAAAGCTGATGGGCTTTCTGTGGGGATTTTTCATCATTGATTTCACCTTGGAAATGTTAGAGATCATCTATGTCGCCTACGAACACGGCCATCACTGGTCCGTGGTCGGTCCGCTGCTCGGTGGGCCCTTATACGGCAGTTTCTTTATCGGCCAGGTACTGATTCTTTCGGTTATCCCGTTTCTAATTCTGGGCTATATAGTGATCTCCCGGGTGGCGGGAAAGACCATGCTCTATCTGGCAAACATAGCCAGCCTGATGCTCGTCCTACAGGTGCTGGTCATGCGCTTTAATGTCGTAGTTGGGGGTCAATACATCTCCAAATCAGACCGAGGGTTCGTTGATTTCCACTTCGAATTATTTGCTAAGGAGGGCGTACTGGTGGCGGTGGCCATCCTGGCGGCCCCCTTCATCGTGTATTACATCCTGTCTAAACTGATACCGATATTCCACCAAGATGATGTAACCAGCAGTGAAGGCTAAGCGCGAGTTCATCATGGATTATGCAAATAGACTCGAACACAGAACAGTGACCATGAAAAAAACAACGATTTGGATCGCGGTACTCTTCGCTCTGATGGTGGTTAACCCGGCGGGCGCTAACCCCATCCCCTCCTCCACCCTGTCAAACAATTGCGCCGGTTGCCATGGCACCTATGGCTACAGCACGGAGCCCATGCCTATCATTGCCGGGCTCCCCGCGGCCTATTTCAGCCGGATCATGCGCCAATTCCAGAACGGAAAACGCCCCTCGACCATCATGGGGCGGCTTGCCAGGGGATACAGTGAAAGCGAACTCGATGATATGGCCGCTTTTTTTGCCTCACAAAGATGGAAATCTCCAGCCCAAGAGGTCGACAATACCATGGTCCTCAAGGGAGGAAAGATCCATGAAGAGAAATGTAAGGTCTGCCATAAAAACAAGGGCAGATACCAGGATGATGTTACACCAAGAATAGCCGGGCAGTGGCTAGAATACCTGAAAATCAGCCTGCAGGAATACTCGCGAAGCGACCGAAAGATGCCGCATTATTTCATGACTACCATATCTAACACTCTGAGCTCCAAGGATATCACTGCATTGGCCCATTTTTATGCCAATGAAAGATGATAATGGCTGAATTTTTTATTGCGCCATTCCTCAGTGAACACATAAGGTAAGCTGATCGTGACCCATATCACTCGCAGAGATTTCGTCAAATACTTAGCAGGCACCGCCGGTCTAGGCTCGGCTGCTTACTCACCGCTTAGCCACGCCGTTAAATACCAAGCTCGCGTGATTATCATCGGCGGCGGTTACGGGGGGGCAACGGTAGCCAAGTACATGCGCTTGGCCAATCCCCATGTCGAAGTCATACTCATTGAAAAAAAGCAACAGTATACTTCCTGCGCCCTAAGCAATGAGATTTTGACCCGGGAACGCACCATGGATAGCCTGACCTTCAACTACGATGGTCTTAAAAATTTCTATGGTGTGCGAGTGATGCATGACGAGGCCACCGAGATCGAACCCGTTAAGAAACAGGTGGTGACCCGTGGGGGTCAAACCCTGGATTACGATCGGCTGGTCGTCTCCCCAGGTGTAGCATTTCGCTGGGATGCCATCGAGGGTTATAACAAAGCGGCGAGCAAAGTCATGCCCCACGCCTGGTTTGCAGGTGAACAAACCCTGCTACTGCGGCGCCAACTAGAAGCGATGGATGATGGTGGACGAGTAATTATCGTTGCCCCACCCAACCCTTACAAATGCCCCCCGGGTCCCTACGAACGTGCCGGACTCATTGCCCATCATTTAAAACATCACAAAAAGGATAAATCCAAGATTCAGATATTTGATGCCAAGGATAAATTCGCCAAAAAAGCCCTGTTCGAACAGGCCTGGGAGCAGCATTATCCTGGCATGATCCAATGGATCTCCGCCTCCAATGATGGCAAGGTGCAGGCCGTTGATACAAAAAAACTCGCTGTGATCACTGAATTCGACGAACATAAGGGAGCTGTGATCAATGTCATCCCTCCGCAGAAAGCGGGCCTTATTGCCGAGCAGGCCGGGTTGGCGGATGAATCCGGCTGGTGTCCGGTAAATCAGCGTACCTTTGAGTCAAGGATCCATCAGGACATCCATGTCATCGGTGATGCCTGTATCGCCGGGCCCATGCCGAAATCAGCCTATTCGGCCAATACCCAGGCCAAGGTCTGCGCCGCGGCCATCGATGCCCTGATCAGCGGCAGCCCGACACCGGAACCTTCCTATGTCAACACCTGCTACAGCATCCCCGCCCCCGGCCACGGGATCTCTGTCGCCGGCGTCTACCGGCTTGAAGGTGAGAAGATCGTTGCGGTGAAGGGCGCGGGAGGCGTGTCACCCTTGGACGCCTCGGAGTGGGAACGTAAAATAGAGGCGGCCTATGCCCGCAGCTGGTTTAAGAACATCACCTCGGATATCTTTTTATAATTTGGTTTATTACCCCTATTTGAAACAAACCAAACCTAAGGCCATAGGAATTCACAAAACGCGTTACAATACCCAAATTCATACAAAATAGACTTGAGTCATTGCCGTTTATTACTACGATATCTATCTAAAATGGGGCAGGGGCGATAGTCGGTCACTATCTGTTATAGTGTATCTAAGAATATTTGGGGACATCTCAATATGAATCAAATTAATAAAATCCTTCTGTGCACCCATCCAGATGTTTTAAATCTGGACATCGTCGATCATGCCGCCGAGATTGCAATCAATAGTCAGGCCGAAATCAAAGTCTTTCACGTCATTGGAGGATACCCCAAAGACCTAAAAGAATGGTGGAACGTGCGCGATCCCGATAATCTTCGAAGAACGATTCAAGAAGAAAGAGAGGCCTTCGTGGCGGGTGTCGTGGAACGCCTCAAGGAAAAAGGGGCACAGAAAGTCAGTTCAGAGATCCGTTGGGGTAAGGAATTCATAGAAACTACTCGTGAGGTCATGCGCAGCGGACACGATCTGGTCATGTTGACCGCGCGTGACATGAACGAGCTGAAAAAACGGGTCTTCGAATGCCCGTCACATGAGCTGTTCCTTACCTGCCCCTGTACCCTCTGGATCGCCAAGCAGGGGAGCGTCACTAAGCGCACTAAGCGGATTCTCGCTTCATTCCCCGGTGAGGGCAATCGCCTTGATCTGGTATGTGACGGCCTCAGCGCTAAAATCCTGGAGAACGCCGCCGCTGTTGCGAAATTGGAATCCAGTGAACTGCATATCGTTCATGCCCTACCGAAATACGGCGCCAAAGGCATCAAAAAAGGTAGCAAGGTGCGCCCCGATCTCACCGAGTTCGTGGACGGCATGAGGACCAAGCTCAAAGAAAGCTGCAGCCCGTTGCTCAACGACTATGGTCTCACCCTGAAACAAGATCAGTTCCACCTGTTGATCGGCAACCCGGCCAAGGTCATTCCGAAATTCGTCGAAGAACTGGGTGTGGACCTGGTCGTTATGGGTACGGTGGCACGCTCAGGACTGCAAGGTATGGTCTACGGCAATACCGCCGAAAAGGTGCTGAAGGAGATCAGCTGCTCGATCATGGCGATCAAACCGGATGATTTTGTCTCACCTGTCAAACCAAAAGATAGCGACACAGGGGAAAATTGAATCTAACGGCGGCCTCCTAAGAGGCTGCCCGAGAATGAGCCAACCTACCGCATACAAGTCTGGCTGGCTGGAGTTTCCCTCGCTACGGTCGCCATTCTCGGACGGTCTGCTAGGACCTGTCATCCAGTCGCCGTAACTGTCCCATGACATTTTCCCGGGCACGGCAATCCGGACACTGCTTTAGCCTTTCCAACCCCCCACCCTGAAAATGTGGATTGTCCTTGAGACGTTCGGTCATCAGTTCAACGATCGCCTTGGTAGTGAAGGGGCTGCCGCAGCTGGTACAGTGAAAGGGAGGAGACTCGACCAGGATACGCGGCTTCTCGCGTGCGATTAAGTCAAACAACAGCCGTGGAATTCGCTCAATGGCTTGTTCCGGACAGGCGGCGGCACAGAGACCACACTGCAGACATAAGGCATGCACAAAGCCGAGTTTTGGCTGGGTAACATCTCCGGCACTGCGCACAGCCGTGGTGGGACATACCTTGACGCAGCCCATGCATAAGGTGCATTTTTGCTGATCGATGTCTAACTCGCCAAAGGGAGCGCCAGAGGCCAGTTCCACCTTGTCTTGGGTCTGAGAGGCGGCGCGGATAAGATGCACGAGGGCCCTTTCGATAGTATTGCGTTTGTTGTTTGAGGCGTTGAAATCCGCCACGCCCAATGATGGATAGCGTGTGATGTCTGAAAACGCATGTTCCAGTGTAAATTCTTCCCTTCCTTCTATCAGACGCAAGCGCTGCGCATCGTAGCCCATACCAACCAGCATACGCCGCGCATGATCCAATTGCCGGCACAGTTGCTCCACGGTGTGCTGAACATGGGTCTTCCCGGTCATCAATATAACACTACCGGCCCCCCAGGCCAGGGCCGCGAACCAGGTTTCGATACCTGCGGTGCCAAGTTCCTGCAGCCTGACGGGGATTATCCAAGCAGCCAACGCCCCTCTTATCACATTCAGCCTCTCATCGTCCAGGTGGTGATCATAAAGCAAAAGACAGGGATCATGGACGTCCTCAGAGATATCTTTTAACACGACTCGTAGTCGTTGCAGTGGTGTTGGAGGTAATTCGGGGTTCGGGGATAAGGCGCCACTGGGGCAAGTCAGCATACAGGTTCCACACCCCTGACAAAGGTAGGGATCGACGACTATTCGATCATTATCAGAGGAAATAGCCCCGGCGGGGCAGACGTCGAGACAGGCGCGGCATCCCTTGATACCGTAGCGCTGATGGGCACATAGAGAGGTTTGGTATTTAAAAAATTTAGGTTTTTTAAAAACACCTACCAACGCCGACAACCCAACCATGGCGCGCTGTAATGCATTGCGGTCACTACCAGGCGCATAATAACCCAAAGGAGTCACCTGAAGAGGCAGATAGGGTTGCTCTGCAAGATCTAATATTATATCGAATCGCTCTCTGTGCTCCGAACACAACAATGCCGGATTCAAAGGGCCCTCTTTACCCTCAATCCGAACCTCGAATTGGCCAAGAAAACCCGCGAGGCTTAACAGCTTTCCCTGAAGACAAACGATACCCTCTGGAGGTGGTAATGTTAAAGACAGATTCGTGATCAATACGACCACATCCATCTTTTGCTTATTGAGCACACGTCCTAATTCAACGGTACGCCGGTCTTGACCGACAACCAACACGCAGCCCCGAGACTCATAAGTCACCAAGGCGTCGGCAACAAGCTGATCTTCGGGCAGTGGATAGCGTAAAACCGCAGGGATCGATGAATGGTTTTGGTTCTTCATGTTGCCAAGGATAACAGACAAAAGGCCCACGCCTATTGAGCAAACGGCCTGTTCCAGTCTTAGTTTATCTAACCCGGATGGGATAAAATATTCCATTGGAACCTAATCCTCTCTCAATGTACACCATCCCATTTCACCTCACCAGAAAGACTCATACATTCACCTATAATTTTTACAGAGTTAGAATAATAGTTTATAATTATTTAATTATATTTTTATGGATAAGGATAAATGAAACGCTTTAATAATATTCTGATTTGTGGGCACCCGGATCGGGTCGATCTGAAATTACTTGAGCACGCTGCCGAAATCGCCAAGGCCCACCAGGCGAGAATCAAAGTCGTTCATACCATCACGGATTACCCCAAGGACGTTAGAACCTGGTGGAACGTGCGCAACCCGGGGATGCTGCGTGACAAGATCATTCGTGAACGCGAAGAGTTTTTAGATGGGCTGGTGGAAAGCCTTGAAACACTCGGTGTGGAGAGGATTTCGAAAGATCTGTTATGGGGTGAGCCCGCCGTGGAAATCACCAAGCAAGTGCTCCATGATCAGCACGACTTGGTCATGCTGGTCTCCAAACACCGGGGCAAGGCCAGCCACAGTATCCACGGCTACCCTTCCATGGACCTGCTTCGGCAATGCCCCAGCCCCATCTGGATCACTAAGAAAAAGGTCAAACCGCGTAAGCACCGTGTCGTCGCCTGTTTGGGCGGCAGTGGCGGGGAGGTCAAGATCGCAGATACCAATGCCAAGATTCTGGACCATGCGGCAACTGTGGCCAGAGCCCAAGGCAGTGAGATACAGATCATCCACGTCATGCCCCATTACGGCGACCAAAAAAAGGTTGAGAAACATCAACTCAACCACGACCTAACCGCCTATCTGGACAATGTCCGTGCAGAGATCAAGATCCGCGCCAATGAATTTCTTGCCGAATACGACAGCTCGATCGATGATGCCCAGGTACATATCTTGATAGGCACACCAACGACCGTGATTCCTGAGTTCATTGAATTAAAAGGCGCCGATCTAGTCGTCATGGCCACTGCGGCTCGCTCCGGCCTACCTGGCATGATCGTCGGTAATGCCGCGGAAAAGGTACTAAAAAGGATCAGCTGCCCCTTGCTGGTGGTAAAATCAGATAGCTTCAATGCCCAATTTAATACTAAGGAAGCAGAGGAGAATTCGTCAACGGCATGAGATCTGCTGCCTTGACTCGTTATGACAGAAAACGTTCTCCAGGTTACAACCTTCAAGATGAAGGCTGTTTCATACGTGCCGAATCCTCAACATACCGAATATCGCACCCACAATCAGCAGGCCAATCAAAAGCACACTCAACACCAGCGGCGGCAAAAGAACTACAAATTTCACTTTTTTCTCCCGTAGACAACACGAAATCCCACTAACGAATAAAATAACCTCCATGTTCAGTGTTCAATATGGCTATCTTGTTCATAGTCATCTATTCGTATAAATACCTACGCATTCATACCTATTGTGGTTTGCCGCCTTTGTCATAGGAATTTTGCGAGCCTGGAAGCTTAAGAATGTGAATTAAATAACTTCCCTAACTGGCTTGTTTTATCGCTCGAGTTCAGTATCAGTTAAGGAAGTGTGTCGTCGCATTCCTAAGGAATCACCAACGGTAACCCGGGAACCAAATGATCTGGATCTTTCAAGATATGTGAATTGGCCTGGAAGATCTCTGGCCAGAATTTCGAGGATCCATACATCAGATAGGAAACCCTGGAAAGGGAGTCATCGGCCTGGACAGTGTAGATACCCTTACCCGAGAACAAGCGCACCAGCACCATCTGTTCCGCCAGCAGGGCATTGCGACCATCTTCCAGCTGCAGGTTTCCCTCTCCTCCCTGCCCTACATCACCACCTTGAGTACGATATATCTCCCGATAGGACTCGCTCAACTCCGAGGCCTGTTGCTGAATGGAATCAATGGTGGCCGCTCCCCCTTCCTGCGGTGTTAAACGGGCCTGAGTTTCCTCTAACCGCTCTTGGATACGCTGCTTTTCCTCCATTGCCTGTTCCAGGACCAGCGAGGTGGATGACTCTCGCTCAGTGATATTGACCAGTTCCTGCCGAGTTTTAGTCAATTGATGTTCAAGCCCACTGAATTCCACCCGTGATTCGTCAAGCTTCTGAGTCGTGTTTTGCAGCCTTGCCTGCAGTTCTGCGGTACGTTGCTGCTTCTCGTTTTCTAATCTCTCAACTTTGACTTCAGAATCAGCCAGTGCCCCCTGGAACCGTTGTTTCTCTAAATCCAGCGCTGCCATGGACGAAGTCAACTCACCAATTTTTTGTTCCTTCTGAGCCACGTTCTGCTTCGCGTCCTGAAATTCGGCAAGGAGTGCTTGACTTTCCAGCTGCGTCTGAGTGAGCTTGGCATTCGTTTGCGTGTTCTCTTCAGTCAGGCGGACATTATCCTCCTCTTTCTTGGCACGCGTTTGATCGAGTAATAGCGTTAACTCCTCGTTAACGGATTGCAATTCCTCAGATTTGGTATGCTGCGCATTCAACGCCTCGGAGAGACGAGCAATTTCTGCATCCTTCTCGGTAACCGTTTGCTCTAACTTGGCATCGAGATCCTGCTTGAGCAACTGTATCGCCTTGATCTCAATCTGCGCAGTATTCAACGATTCAGTCAAATGGTGAAGTTCCTGCTTCTTGTCAGCGAGGCCTTGCTGTATCTGCGCCTCCAGACCAATTCGCACCTTTTCTGCGTTTTCCCCCGACATGATCGCGGCGCCCAAAGCGGCATTCAACTGATTAATCTCAAGTTCCTTTTCAGTGTTGGATTGCAACAGTCGTGACTCCATGGATGAGATCAGCCGAGCATTGCGCTCAAGCACCGCAGTCAATGAATTGATCGGCGATTCATTGGTTTCCAAGATGGTGGGATGCTGTTGTTTCAGCTCGGATAATTCCTCGTTAGGCGACTCCAGTGATGGCGCCGTCCCCATACCGTTCTCGGTTGCATTATCCAACGCTACCTCGGCCCCTTGCATCTGAACTTGATCCTCGGACCAAAGCTGCGAGGAAAGTGTCGTCAGAATCAAAAAAACCGAAAATATGACTAATTTTCTGCTATGTATTACCCACGAAATAACCGATTTAAGACCCAAGCCTTTATTTATAGTCTTTTGCATACCCGCCTGCTCCTGCTGGGATAGAATTGAAGGGTGGTAAGATTGATATTGGATCACCAAGGATGAATTGTATACCGATCACATACAAACTAGCGAAACTTTTTCAACCCTCACCCACCTCCCGCGGACCGGGTTAATGAACGGGCCGGATGGGAGTCCTTCTTTTCCTGTACCAACACTTAACCTTACTAAGCAAAGGACAGCGACTAGAGGTATTAAACTTAAATTTTTGATATTTGGGTTTGCGTTCTACTCGAGTCACTTGGATAAGCTGTGGATCTTTAGTATTTTTTATCCTGATATCTATTAGACGCCCATAGATTTCGAAATGAATCTTCGATGTTTTTTCAGAATATACCGTATGATCGGGCGGTAAAAGGTCGAACGTCATTAAAATATCGTCGACTGTAGCCTTTAAATTTTTCCCATCAATGAGATTACCCGCTATAGTCAACTCCTTGGTTTTCCCCAGCTTTGGGTAAAGACCCATGAAAAAAAGGATATGATTAACTAGCATGCGAGTCCTCCTTTTAATAATATCGGGATACTTGATCCTAGCGGCGCAACTAAGCTCGACCTAAGGGCAATATCGCGTAAAAAATGTTACCAATCTTCCATCAGTATATCATAATTTAATTATTCGCTTGCTACTAATATGTAACAAAGTGTGGCGCAATTACCACCCTTTTAAACACAAAGACAAAATTCGGATTTCGAACGACCATCTCAGAAAAAGCCCTAAGAAAGGTCGGCACCGATCAACTGTAGAATCAGGCCAGCCACCTCAGATGAGAACTTGGAATGTGTAATCGAGAGATGCTACGGCTGTAGCAGAATGTGTATTGAAAAGCGTTCTAAAGAAGAATATTTCAGCTTGCAAAAAGTCGGCTGGTAAGTAGCCTTTTCCTATCAATACCCATGACGGATAAACCCTGCAGGCCCTAAAGCCCCCCATCCGCCATGGGTATAAACACTCCTATATCAGCTGTGTGATGCCCGAGGCTGCTGTTTTGAGGATGGAGCAGTATCCTTTTTATCCAGAGTGTGCTGATTCCTCGGTGGATAAGTACACTCTAGGTTCATGAGCTTATTGAATTTCAAACCCAAGACCGTAAAACGCCACAATTGAATAATTATATTCTGTTGTTTTCTCTTCTCTGCCTTGGTAAAAACATATTTCATTGTATTTCCCCCTTAGGGTATGACTTTCCAGAAAGGTTTAGCCTGTAGTTTGTATAAAAAGGCATAGTGCAGAGCCTTTTTCATCCATGCTCCGGCCAATCCTACTTCCATGGCACTGTGGTCCACGGCCCGTCCATATTCAGGAAACGCCGCCTTATTACGGACGATGGGCTGTAGCCCAATGGTAGCTGCCGAACCGGATAGCCAGGAATTTTTCAAAGAAGCGACACACATGCCAGGGGTTTCCGCCAAAGAGGCCGTATGACAAGGCGCGCGCCCTTCGATCATCTCAGAGATATTCAAGGCCGCGGCACCACCGGTTAATTCAGAAGTATAGCCTGTCCTGGGAATAGCAGGTATCAACTGAGTACCGGTGGGCGTCGTGCAGGGTTCTGATATGCATCCTGGGGGGGCGAAGGCAATCCCGCAAGCGAAGACATTCTCATATACCGGGCTCTGATAGGTCTTTGGCCAATCTTGTGCGGTGAGTTCCGGGTAGCTCTTTCCGTAATTGGCATCCACCTTGACGAATCCGGCAGGGTTACACATCTTATCCTTTATGTCATTGCCGTTTTTGTCTAGATACTTGAAGGGCTGCCCTGTAAACCTTGGGATGAGCATGGCGTAATCAAACTCGAATTCCTTGTATTCACCCGCCTTATTTTCAGTATAGATGGTCCTCTCTTCGATCTTATGGATGTGACTGCCGACTTCCACCTTGATATCGAAATCCTCGAATAGGGCGGTCGCCATATCCTCAGAGGTAAAGGTGACTGGCCCCATCTTCATTTCAAACCCATCAATGCCGAAATCTCCGGGGCGCGGCTCATTGGATAGCCACAACATCTCCGCGCGATCTCGCAGCCCCCTATCCTTGAGGTTATTGTGTAGCAGTGAGATGTACTCAAAGGCTGCACCCTGGCAGGTACACATTCCATGGCCCGTACCGACTACGATTTTAGCTCTCTCACCCTTCTCAAGTCTGTCCACAAGGGCCAGGTATTGTTGGGCTGTGTCGGTGGCGTGAGGAGGGGTGCAGATTGAGTGAGTAAAGCCCTTTTCGGGGCCAAGACCCGGCGTCGCCTCGAAATCGAGTTTAGGTCCGGTGGCAATGATCAAATAATCGTAATCAAGCTGCGTCGGTTTGTCATTCACCTCGACAATGACATGATTATCATCGGGGTGAACCTCTGTCAATTTACCGAGAACAAGGTTGATCCCAAGCTTATCGCAGACCGGTTGCAGTTCGAATTGGGTCTTTTCCACCGGGATCTGGCCGATACCCACCCAAACCAGGGAGGGGATATAGGTGAATTTGGGATGAAGGTTGACGAGCGTGATCTCGTGATCACCCTTTTTCTTCAGTGCATCTTGCAGGACTAATGCGGCAAAATGCCCGGAAAAGCCCGCACCGATAATGACGGTTTTAGCCATGTTTCTCCTCTCTGGTGGTTGATGATGTTTTTTTTATTGAATGGGATGGAACTATTCAGGCATGTTTCAATGCCTGATGAACACCTGCTACTGGGGAATCTCTTGAAAAGCCGGGGATAAGTATAACGTATGGGATGGAAACCGTGTGCAATGTTCCCCAATAAGTCAATTCAGGGTAAGTATATAATGCTTGAATCCGATCATAAGATAATGACTAAGACTAATACTTGTCAAACACTTTGTAATGTTCGTTTTTAACCATCTCCTCATAGAGTTAACATAGGTTAATTAATTAACTTTTTGGCTCTATATCAATACACTCATAACCGCCCCTTGCTCGCCACAGAGTCAGCAAAGCCTTCCTGTTGCAACAGAACCGTAAAGGTTTCTGTTAAACTATATCCCTTGGGCATCGATGCGCCGACATCAGAAGTGCGGTTACAGGGTCTGAGGTACTCAAGCCCTTTAGACTCATTTGCAATGGTAAGAATAAATCCCACATTCTGATCGGTCCCGAGCATTTTTCCAGCACAAAAATAATAAAGATAATAATCATGCACCTCAGACGATCTACTATCAAACGACCATATTAATGGACATGCTTAAACCCTATTGGAGAGCCTCGTCGAGGCAATATTGAGTAGTTCACATGCTAGCTATCGCTTTTGATGCTCATAGACTGATCGCGCAGCTGGACACACGATTGGACTCCGCCTTGCGTCACACAAAAGGGGCGGACCATAAGGGGATGTTAAGCGTTACCCTGGCCGTCCCTGAACTCGCCTCCCTTGAACTCACGGAACTGCCCAGAGGAGGCATCTATTGGGCCCGCCTGGAAGATCAGAGCTTTCGATTTGCTATGGGCCAAGAGGCGCTTATTCAGGCCAGTGGCGCAACACGCTTCCAGCAGCTTGAAGAAGAATTTTCCCGTCTGAGCCAAAGCTGGGTAAAACTTGATCCCGATAATTTAAACACCCCGGCACGGGCCTTCGTCGGTTTTTCCTTTTCCCCCAAAGCGAAGCAGCATAGCTGTTGGCAAGGCTTTGCCAACGCATGCATTCTGGTACCTAGCCTGTTACTGGAACGCAAGGGCCACAGCTGCCGACTGACCTTCACATGCAATACCCTCACCGGCCCCGACCGGGATGAGATAAGGCGCGGATGGTTGCGCCAAGCCCTGAACCTATTCGTAGAAGTCACGGGGTTTTCCACGCCTTACGATTCCCTCAAACCCCTGGATCGGATCGAAGACATCCCGAGCGAAAGTGAATGGCTGGCGCGAGTACACAAGGTCCTGAAAGCCATCGAAGAAGGACGTCTGGAAAAAGTGGTCCTAACCCGTCGGGTCCGAGTTAGAAGCCATCAGCCCCTGCGGCCCGCCCGCTCATTATCTTGGCTATCATCGCGTCATTCCAGTGGCGTACAGTTTGCCTATGCCTCCGCCAATGCGACCTTGGTAGGCGCATCTCCCGAACGGCTGGTCAGCTTGCAAGGCGACAAGATCATATGTGACGCCGTGGCGGGAACGGCCTGCCGACACCCCCTAGCGGACCAGGATCGCAACCTCGGGCTAGCACTCCTTGCAGATAACAAAGCACGGCATGAACAAGATCTAGTGGTCAACTCCATCATCCAATCGCTGGATCCCTTGTGCACCAGTCTGAGTGCGCCAGTGGAACCCCAATTATTGAAATCCTCCAAGATCCAGCATTTATGGAGTCCTATCCATGGTCGAGTTAAATCGGAAATATCGCTGCTCGATCTCGCCTCGAAACTTCATCCCACACCCGCGGTCGGAGGGACACCATATCAACAGGCCATAAGCTGGCTAGAGGAACATGAGACCGGTCAACGGGGCTGGTACACCGGCGCACTGGGCTGGATGGCCACCGATGGAAGTGGCGAGCTGGCGGTTATTTTGCGCTGCGCCCTATTACGAAATAATGTCGCCGATCTATTCGCCGGAGCAGGTATCGTAGGGGATTCCAACCCCGAAGACGAACTCGCCGAAACGGAATGGAAGCTGCGCACCATGCTGGATGCCCTAGCCGTCGTCTGATGCCGCAGTCTCCTTCTTCCTACTGCGCTACTCGGGTAGAGACGATCAACTAAATGGGCGTAGAGCACGGAGAACTGAATCTGATCTGGTGCGCCGCCCTGGTAGAAGGACTGGTTAGGAACGGTGTTCACTATGCGGTAGCCTCACCAGGCTCGCGATCGACCCCTCTCACCCTGGCCTGCGCCCGTCACCCGGGACTGCATCTGCGAATGCTGCCCGATGAGCGCAGTGCGGCCTTTTTCGCCCTGGGGATCAGTAAGCTCAAAAGCTCACCCGTAGCCGTGATCGCAACCTCCGGCACGGCCCCCGCCAACTGGTATCCCGCCGTCATCGAGGCCTCTTACGATTACCATTCCCTGATCATGCTCAGCGCCGACCGGCCCGCTGAATTACAGGATTGCGGGGCGAACCAAACCATCGATCAGACTCGCATGTTCGGTGTACACGCGCGGGCCTTCCAGAACTTCCCTCCCGCTGAAGACTCACCCACTGCCCTGCTAATGGCGCAGAATATCGCCGCACGCGCCGTGGACAACAGCCGCTGGCCTATTCCCGGACCGGTACACATCAATGTCCCCCTGCGAGAACCCCTGGTACCCAAAGGCCTTATCGCGAGTCTCCCGGGCGACGCCAACGAAATCATTCCCCGCACACATTATCCGCGGCTCAGCCCAGATCGACGGGACGTCAATGAATTGAGCCGACGGATGTGTGCCGGCAATGGTTTGATCGTGTGTGGCAGGGCAGACTACCCGGATGGATTTGCGGAAGCGGTAGGCAAGCTGGCCGATCGGCTACATAGCCCTATTTTGGCGGATCCCTTGTCCGGATTGCGTTTCGGAAGGCATGATCACCATTGGGTTGTTACACACTATGATGCCCTGCTTAGAGCTGAGGATATGGTGCAGGATTATCGGCCGGATTGGGTGCTAAGATTTGGCGGCATACCGACCTCAAAGTCCCTACAGCGTTTCCTCGGTGATTTGCCTCAGGACACTATCCTGCTGGTTGTTCCTTATGGGCCCTGGCCCGACATTGAGCATAGCAGCACCGAGGTGTACCGCAGCGATCCGCTGGAGTTGTGCCACGCCTTGCTGGAAACGGGACTTCAGCCCACCCATGAGCCATGGCAGCAAACCTTGCTCGATCGGGAACGCCATGCCGCCAAGGCACTTCAGGAAATGGAAAATAAGCCCTTGGAAGCCGAGATACTCGAATCGATAATACGGCTGAGCCCTGAAGGAAGCCAACTTTTTTGCGCAAACTCCATGGTCATCAGAGACGTCGACAGCTTTGCCGACGGCGGCCAACGACATCTCCACCTGCATGGAAACCGGGGAGCAAGCGGTATCGACGGCAACGTCTCGACGGCCTTGGGCATGGCGGCGGTCGCCGAGGATCCGGTGATTGCCTTACTGGGTGATCTGACCCTTTATCACGACATGAATGGTCTGCTCGCCGCCGGAGATCTCGATATAGTCATGGTAGTCTTTAACAATGGCGGCGGTGCCATCTTCGGTTATCTGCCCCAGGCAGCATTGCCTGAATTCGAGGCTTGTTGGCTCACTCCGCCAGGTTTAGATATCGCTCAAATTGCCCAACTTTATGGCTTGAACTTCCATCGGGTATGGGATAAAAAGCAATTCACCAAGGCTTTAAAGTCCGCTATCAATACCCCTGGTGCGGACATGATCGAGGTAATAATCGATCGTGAAGACAGCCTCCGGCTCCATAGGGCCTACTGGGAAATCATCAGCCGCAAACTCCAGTACGAATAATTAACTTTAACCGTCAACCATAAACCGATCATGATCTGGACCTCCATTACCGAATTCGATTTTCGAGATATCCTTTATCACCAGGCCGATGGTATCGCCAAGATCACCATCAACCGGCCCGAGGTACGCAACGCCTTCCGCCCCGAAACCATAAATGAACTGATTCAGGCCTTCACTCATGCCCACATTGACCAGGACATCGGGGCCATTATTCTAACCGGTGCGGGTGAACTGGCGTTCTGCTCGGGAGGAGACCAGAAAGTGCGAGGAACCCACGGCGGCTACAAAGACGCCCAAGGCGTGCAACATCTCAATGTGCTGGACCTGCAGATGCAGATCCGCCGACTACCGAAACCAGTGGTCGCCATGGTGGCCGGATATGCCATCGGCGGTGGTCATGTACTGCACCTGGTATGCGATCTCAGCATCGCTGCGGACAATGCACGATTTGGCCAGACCGGACCACGGGTAGGCAGTTTCGATGCCGGACTCGGTACCGGACTGCTGGCCCGCACCGTGGGAATCAAAAAGGCCAAAGAGATCTGGTTTCTATGCCGTCAGTATTCAGCCCAGGAGGCCCTGCAGATGGGTCTGGTCAATACCGTGGTACCCTTGGATCGCTTGGAAGAGGAGACCGTCGGGTGGTGTAAAGAGATGCTGAAACTGAGCCCAACGGCCTTGCGTTCCCTCAAGGCCGCATTCAATGCCGATACCGATGGCCTCGCCGGCATCCAGGAACTTGCCGGTAATGCCACGGCCCTGTTCTATATGTCTGCTGAGGCCCAAGAGGGCCGTGATGCCTGGCTAGAGAAACGCCCCGCAGATTTCAGTAAGTTTCCGCGTCGGCTTTAGCCCCCCCTATTTTTCAGCACTGGGGTCGTAATCTAGCAATACCCTGCCCTCGGCCACCCTCTTCTGTAGCAAGTAACAGGACCGGTTGATAGCAATCACGTCACCCACTTGAACTTATTGTTTGGTGAGAATATGAAAATTTTGATGCGTAATCTGTCCCGGGATACGACAGAAGCCGAGCTGCTTACCTTATTCAAAAAGTATGGGGATGTGCAGTACTGCAAGTTGGTGACAGATAAAGCAACGGGCAAGTCCAAGGGCTTTGGTTTTGTTGAAATGCCCCGTGCCGGTGAGGCCAAGGCGGCCATCAAGGGGCTTAATTTCCAGGATATCAGCGGTAATAGAATTCGGGTGAAAAAGGTGGCAAAGCATAAGGAAGGTACCGCTGAAAACAATTCAGAGGAGCCCGACGCTTGATCAATCGCAATGAATTCGTAAATCGGGTGGCAACATGAGTGATCTCCAGCCCAATAACCCCCTGCATGGCGTAACACTGGAGATGATCCTTACGCGCCTAGTAGAACACTATGGTTGGGAGGAACTGGGGCAAGCCATCAACATCAAATGTTTTAATCATGAACCAAGCATAAAATCGAGCCTAAAGTTCCTGCGAAGGACCCCCTGGGCCAGAGATAAAGTTGAAGCCTTGTATTTGCGAACTCTGGGGTCAAGGTCAAGAGATTGAATCTCGCGACTCTCCCCTGCCGAACCCAGCCCAACCGATATGCTGACGCTTCCTTATGGGGCAAACCCGGCGAACTGGAAGAAACAATTACTGAGGTAACTGCAATGCACCCTATTGGACGCTTTGGCAAAGCAGAGGAAGTTGCATCAGCTGTCACCTGGCTATGCTCAGAAGATGCTTCTTATGTCTTGGGTCAAAGCCTCACATTTGATGGTGGATTTACGGCAATCTAACTCATGCGCGTTTCTCCGCTGTGCAGTACCACAACGGAGAAATGCCTGATCTCACTTGGCCCGACATTTCGGTTAACACAGATATCAAATGGCTATGTCGCCGTTAAATATTGAAATTCATCTCTACGCATGCAAGTCATTGATTTTACAAGAATTACAAAAATATAACGGGCAAAGTAAAATCAATCACTTAGGGTATTTCAACACCTAACGGTGACATAGCTTATCAAATTGACACCCCCGGCTGATTTTGGCGCGAGCCCTTAGCGCGGAGAAACAACTAGCTGTCTCTCATCTCCTTAACGCGCCGGTTGAAGGTCGCTTCGTCGATGTCACCCTGGGCCAGCCGCCGCTCCAGCTCCTTGATTTGTTGTTCCGCCCAATCTTCGGGTGAGCCGGTTTTTCTGGTAAGCAACCAACGCAGGAAAAAAATACCCGGGATGATCATGGCCAACCCGATAGCCGCTTTGGTAAATTGGTCTTCCATCATATTGCGATTGTATGCCCCACAAGCGTGCTATTTCAACTACTCCTGCAATAAGGTTAACCAGCATCACCACGGACAATGCACAATTTGCCCAAACCGGACTACGGATAGGCAGTTTTGATGCCGGATTGCCGACCCGCTATACAGTGGGGGTCAAAAAAGCCAAAGAAATCTAGTTTCCATGCCGATGGCCTCGCCGGTATCCAGGATACTGGCCGGTAATGTCACAGCCCTGGCTATATGCTGAGACCCAAGAGAGCCGTGACGCCTGGTTTGAGAAATGTCCTGCTGATTTCAGTAAGTTTCCGCATAGACTACAGGATCTGTTGGTATTGGAAGAGACCTCAGGTTGACAGCTGACACTTTACCGTTGAGGATATCGAGGCTCATCCCCGGAGCAAGCAGTTATTCAATAATAATGGGGATTGGTCCAATAACCTTTTATATTTACTAAGCAAACACAACCCTGTAAACCGTTCCGACTAAACCCATGATATCGCCCTGGTTCATCGCAATACGTCCCAAGACCCTATCGCTCGGCGTGATACCGGTGCTGGTAGGGAGCGCACTCGGGTGGTCAGAGTCCGGGACCATGAGCTGGATAGTAATGACCGCGGCGCTGCTCGTGGCGATTTTGATTCAGATCGGCACCAATCTGCATAACGATGCGGCAGACTTTGAGCTTGGCGCGGATAACAGCACCACTAGGCTAGGCCCTCTTCGAGCCACCGCCGAGGGTTGGTTAACACCAACCCAAGTCCGTCGGGCTGCAGTCTTGAGCTTTGCTCTGGCTTTCATTACCGGCTGCTCCTTGATTTTGGTTGGAGGCTGGCCAATATTGATGGTAGGCGTTATCTGCATTGCGGCCGGTTACGCCTATACCGGAGGTCCCAAACCCATCGCCTATGTCGGGCTCGGCGAACTGTTCGTATTCCTCTTTTTCGGCCTGGTCGCGGTGGGTGGTACATATTACCTGCAAACCGGCCATTTGAGCCTTTCCGCACTGGTCGCGGGTACCTTGATCGGTCTTCCCGCCGCAGCAGTGCTGGTGGTCAATAATTACCGGGATCTTGAAAATGACCGACAGGCCGGAAAAAATACCTTAGCGGTGCGTCTCGGCCGGCGCGCCACTCAAGCCGAATATACACTCCTGATGCTCGGCCCATTCCTGCTTGTACCGCTCATTCCTGCGACGAGAGGAAGTCGATGGTGGCTAGCCATGCCCCTGCTGCTCCTACCTTGGGCCATCGTTCTGGTATCACGTTTTCTTAAGGATCCGCCCGGTCCCGCCTTCAATCGACTCCTTGCAGCTACCGCCCAATTTCAATTGGGCCTGGGCTTGCTGCTATGTCTCACCTTACTGGCTGGCCAAGGGATCTCCATATGACCGGCACCACTGACGGTCCCGCTATACAATACATCATCGCCGATACCACATTGGCGAATGATCGGCTGAGAGCTTGTGAATAAATCCCCCTACGACCACGGGCACCTCTGAAGCAGCACCAGCTGCCAACTCCATTTCCAGCTATGGATTCAATACTCTCTTCGCTTACCCCGGCGACCACTCTGATCACTGTCAACCAGCGTCTTGCCCGCCACTTCCGTCAGGCCTATGACCAAGCCCGGTTGGCATCGGGAGATCGGGTATGGCCGACCCCGGACATCCTCCCTTGGGATGCCTTTGTTCAACGCTGCTGGCTAGCAGCGAGAAAAAATTTACTACTGAACGGTAAAGACGTTCTGCTGCTGCTGACCGGCACCCAGGAATTGGCCGTATGGGAGCAAATTATCAACGAGTCACGACAAGGGGCCAGACTGCTGAGGGTGACCCAGGCGGCCCGCCAGGTCAGAGAGGCATGGGGGATAGTTCATGGCTGGCGTATCGAACTCAAAGACCCCACTTTGTTGGACGAGGACAGCGAAGCCTTCCTGGAGTGGTCCGATCAATATCGCCACCACTGTCGAGAAAAAGGCTGGCTCGACCATGCCAGGCTTCCCGACTGGTTGTCTGAAACGATCACGGAAGGCTGCCTTCAGTTACCGGCTCAGCTGCTGTTAGCCGGCTTCGATGAACTCTCTCCTCAACAACAAGCCCTGCTGGAGGACATCCGTACAAGCGGATGCCATTGGCAACAGCAAGAAATTTCCGGAACAGACGCCACCGCCCACAAGCTGGCGACGGAAACCGCTGAACAGGAGATTCACTTGGCCGCCCGTTGGGCGAAACAGCAATTCATCCAAGCCAAGGCACGCTCCATCGCTATCGTGGTACCGGACCTCAGGGACCGGCGTGCACTTATTATCCGTATCTTTGACGAACATCTGGCTCCAACCCATCTGATCGAGGGACTGTTGCCAGAACCCCAACCATTAGAGCGACCCTATAACATTTCCTTGGGCACTCCGCTGGCGGACACACCCGTGGTACAGACAGCCCTTACGATTTTGCGCCTGGCCATGAGATCACTACCAAGCAATGATCTGACTCAATTGCTCTGCGCACCCTTTTTGGCAGGCGCGCAAACAGAGGTCAATCGGCGTGCCCTATTGGATGCCAAGCTGCGTAAGTTGGGCGAGCTACGCTCCTCACCCAGACGCATATTGTATCTCGCCGGACAGAATACCGAAGCTAGCGTCCCCCCTCCCTACCATGCGCCGATCCTGGCCCAGATCATGGAGCGGCTCATCCAGCATGCCAATGAGCGTCCTGCCCGGCAACCGGCAAGAGCCTGGGCGGCGCATTTCATGGATATTTTAAATGCCGCCGGTTGGCCCGGTGAACGCCGCCTGAGTAGCAATGAATACCAGGCCGTGATGGCCTGGCACGAATTACTCGACCAATTCTGCCAACTAGAGGCAGTATTACCCACTATGGAAATACGTGGCGCGCTGAGCTGGTTGCGGCGTTTGTGCAACGAGCGACTGTTTCAGCCCGAAAGCGGCGATAAACCTATCCAGGTACTCGGTCTGTTGGAGGCGGCAGGCATGGGCTTCGATCAACTGTGGATGATGGGCCTGAACGACGAACAGTGGCCTCCTCCCCCCAGACCTAATCCTTTTCTTCCCATGCTGCTGCAACAACAGGCCGGTGCACCACGTTGTTCCGCGGAACGCGAACTGCGGGTAGCGCAACACATCACCGAACGTCTACTGCATGCCGCCCCTCGGGTCGTAGTCAGTTCCCCCCTGCACGAGGGGGACCGAAACCTGCGTCCCAGCCCACTGATCGAGCACCTAGACCCATGGCCGGACAAAAAAGAAGATCCAGTGACCGTTTATTGGCAACAAATTCGAGAGACCGGCCAACTGGAACCCCTGCAGGACAGACGTGGCCCGCCGTTGACTCCGGGACCGGCACCGGGCGGTAGTGACCTGTTCCGGGACCAGGCGCAATGTCCTTTCCGGGCCTTCGCTCGCCACCGGCTACAGGCGCGACCCCTGGAGTCGGTCCAGTCGGGCCTGAATGCGCGCGATCGGGGTATCCTGATACACCGCATGCTGGACCGACTCTGGGAAGTATTAGGCAATCAACAAAGCTTGCTGTTACTCGATGCGCAGGCACTGCAGGAAATAATCAATCCTATCGCCGGCAAGGTCGTACAAGAGCAGATGGTACAACGCCCGGACACCTTCAGCCGGGTGTTCAGCCACCTGGAACGCCGACGTTTGGAGCGTCTGGCACGAGACTGGCTGGAGATCGAACAAAGACGCTCACCCTTCACCGTGAGTCGGAGAGAGGCACGGGCGACCCTCGAAGTGGCCGGCCTGCTGGTAAAAGGTATCGTGGACCGTGTCGACCGATTAGCCGATGGCAGATCGGTGATTATCGACTACAAGAGCGGCAATCAACACAGTGCTAGACATTGGCTGGACGAACGTCTGGACGAACCCCAGCTACCGCTCTACACGCTGGCCCTAGACAGGCCACCTGCCGCTCTGTTGTTCGCCCAACTCAAACCCGGCAGCATGGCCTTCAAGGGACTGGCCGAGGAGGCAGATATCGTCGAGGGAATCACCGCCTTCAGGGACCAGAAGGCCGCGCTAATCCATGGCGACTGGGATGGCCTGGTCAAACAATGGCGGAAAATCCTCGAAGGGCTGGCCAGGGAGTTCCTGGCGGGTGAGGCGCAAGTTACCCCCAAGACCTACCCCGAAAGCTGTAGATACTGCGACCTGCCCACCCTATGCCGCATCAATGAACTGCGCGAACAACAGGCCGATATATACCCATGACGAATGAATTTTCCGGGCGCCTAGCACGCCGCCTTTGCCGTATAGCGACGTTGGAACACGAAAGCCATAGTAAAGACTATGCCTTACGCGTTCTGCCTTGCTCTACGACAAATTCGACGCACTCTGCACTCCTGAAAACCCATCCGTTATGGGTTTGACCAAATCTACCCGGCCGGCAGATCAATCTGAACGGGACCAAGCCCTGGACCCTGCCCATTCATTTATCGTCCAAGCACCGGCCGGTTCCGGCAAGACCGAATTGCTTGCCCAGCGGGTGCTAGTGCTCCTGGCAGGGGTGAAACAACCTGAAGAGGTCGTGGCCATCACCTTCACCCGCAAGGCCGCAGCCGAGATGCGGGGGCGCATCTTGGAGGCCTTGCAGAAGGGCAAAAATGATCAGGCACCTACCGCGGAACACCAGCGGCGCAGCTGGACCTTGGCTCGTGCAGTGATCGCCCGCGATACCGAACTGGGCTGGCATATCGAGTCCAATCCCGGCCGGCTTCGGGTGCAAACCATCGATGCCCTCTGCGCTTCCCTCACCCGGCAGATGCCGTTGCTCTCAGGACTCGGAGCCCAGCCACGGATCACTGAAAAGGCGGAACAGCTCTACCTGGAAGCGGCACTGCGCACCCTGGCCGAGCTGGAAGCAAAGGAATCCTGGTCAGCCGATATAGAACGATTGCTAGAGCATCTTGACAATGATCTCAACCGTCTGGCCGAGCTGTTGGCCAGCATGTTACAGCGCCGGGATCAATGGATCCGCCATGTGGTCGGACAACCTGATCGCAAGCAACTTGAACAGGCCTTTGTTCACAGCATCGAAAATGCCCTAAAGACAGTAACCGACGCCATTCCCTACTCGATACAGGCAGAGATTACCGACTTGGCACGGCTGGCGGCAGAGCATCTTCAGGCGGTGGATAAGCGATCCGCGCTGCTAGGCTGCCTGAATCATCGGCACCCGGCCGGAAACACCACTGACCAGTTACCCTTCTGGCTGGGCGTATGTG
Organism: Gammaproteobacteria bacterium; assembly: GCA_024222475.1. GTDB lineage: Bacteria > Pseudomonadota > Gammaproteobacteria > JAAEPA01 > JAAEPA01 > JAAEPA01. The sequence goes on from JAAEPA010000698.1 coordinate 37,989, forward strand.
AACTGCTGTTGAACAAGAAAGGAGACTGGCGCAAACGCTTCAGTAAAGCAGAAGGCTTCCCTGCACCCAGCGCGACCAAAGATAAGGATCAGAAGGCCAAGCGCCAGGCGATGAAAAATCAGGCCGCCACCTTGGTAGGGCGGCTTGGCGAAATAGAAGGCTTGCAAACGGCGCTGGGCAAACTACGAAGACTACCGCCGACATGCTACAGCGAAGGCCAGTGGCAGACCCTAGAGGCATTGTTATCTCTGCTGCTCAATGTCCTGGCCCAGCTCAGACTGGTCTTCCAAGAGCATGGCGAGGTGGATTTCACCGCCATCTCCCAGGCGGCCCTACAGGCCCTGGGTGAGGAACAGCAGCCCACCGATCTAGCACTGGCCCTTGATTATCGCATCCAACACCTGCTCATCGACGAGTTCCAGGATACCTCTTTGAGCCAGTACCAACTGCTGGAGCGGTTAACCTCCGGTTGGCAACCGGGTGATGGACGCACCCTGTTCTGTGTCGGCGACCCCATGCAATCCATCTACCGCTTCCGCGAGGCCGAGGTAGGTCTCTATCTGCGCGCCCGGCGCTACGGCATCGGCGAGCTGGAACTCATTCCACTGACCTTGAGCGTAAATTTTCGTTCAACCAAGGACATCGTCGAATGGATTAATGACTGCTTCAGCCAAATTCTGCCCAAACAGGAGGATATTGCCGGCGGCGCGGTCAGTTATGCCCCGGCCCAGGCCATCCATCCAGGCAAGACCGACGAGGCGGTACAATTCCATGCCGCCTTGGGAGATGACCGCGTCATCGAGGCCCGACAGGTGGTTTATTTGGTGCAGCAGGCTCGGCGGCAACGTCCCGCGGCCCCCTGCGCCATCCTGGTACGCAGCCGCAGCCATCTGGCGGAAATCGTGCCCTTGTTGCGCGCCCAGGGCCTGCGCTTTCGGGCCGTGGAAATCGAATCCATGAGCGGTCGTCAAGTGGTACTCGATCTGCTCGCCCTTACCTTGGCCCTCAATCACCCGGCCGATCGCATCGCCTGGCTGTCGATATTGCGCGCCCCCTGGTGCGCCCTCACACTCGATGATTTGCACGCCCTGAGTACGCAGTGGCCCGATAATACGATTCCTCAGTTGTTAAGCAAGCGATCCTGCCGACATAGCCTGTCTAACGACGGCCAGACCCGGCTTACCCGGGTTGCAGACATCTTGCTACAAAGCCTGGGGCAGAGACGGCGTCACAGCCTGCACCGCTGGGTGGAATCGACCTGGCTCGCCCTGGGCGGCCCCGCGGTGGTACCCCAAGCCCGCGATCTGGAGGCCGCCCAGGTTTTTCTAAGCCTGCTTGATGCCCTGGATCAGGGAGGTACGCTAACGGACCGCGAGACCCTGCAAGAACAAGTGCAGACCCTCTACGCACCTACCGATCCGGAGGCGGATGAAAGTCTGCAACTAATGACCATTCACAAGGCTAAAGGCTTGGAATTCGACACCGTAATCATCCCGGGACTGGGACGCAGACCCAAAACGGATGAACAGAGACTGCTGGTGTGGCTGGAATGGCCACGTACCCAAGGGGACAGCGACCTGCTGCTCTCACCCATCAAAGGAGCCACCGAACAACAGAGTCGAGCCTATGGTTACATTGTCGATATAGAAAAAGAGAAGGCCCGCTATGAGGATGGCCGCCTGCTTTATGTCGCCGCCACCCGAGCCAGGAATCACTTACATTTGCTGGGTCACGTCAGCGCTCAAGACCGGGAAGGAACTCTCGTTCTCGGTAAACCTGTTCAGGGTTCACTGCTCAACCAGATGTGGCCGGTGGTAGAACAAGAATTTCATCGACAGGCGACCAAGGGTTGTGTGGAAACACCGCCACAAGACACATTGGAGGACAGGCGCAATGTCCTTCAACGATTACCGGCGTATTGGTGTTGCCCTGCCCCACCGCCAGGCGTGCGGCTACCTGGCAATCTTATCCCCGAAGCGAATAGAGAACAGCCCCTAGAGTACGAATGGGCCGCACCGCTGGCACGTATTATAGGTATGGTCGTGCATTCATTGCTGCAACTGCTACCCGGGTGGTCGATCGATAACGACAAGACTCAAAAGCAGCTGAGACACTTTGCACGAAACGCCTTGATACAGCATGGACTCCAAGGTACGGCGCTCAAGCAAGCCTTGAGACAGGTGGAACAGACGCTCGATAAACTTTTGGTCGACCCACGCGGGCGCTGGATCATAGACCCCACTCATCGGGATGCCCATAACGAATATCCGCTCAGTGGCTACCTCGACGGCAGAATCGTCAACCTGGTGATCGATCGCTGTTTCATCGATGCGCAAGACATACGCTGGATCATCGACTACAAGAGCGGCAGCCACCAAGGCGGCGGCCAGAACACATTCCTCGATCAGGAGCAGGCACGCTATAAGCCACAGCTGGACAAATACGGGCGATTGTTCGCCATGCAAGAATCCAGGACCATCCGCCTGGGCCTCTATTATCCCTTGTTACAGGGTTGGCGGGAATGGGGCTTGGGAGAGTAGTCCACGTGGGATAATGAAATGGACCCATCCCCCTTCCAAACCGGCTTCGAAAGAACCAAGATGCTAAAGGAAGAGAGAGGATCCGACATGAAGACTAGCAAAGAAGTAGGTGTCGGACCTCAAGGGCTCTATGGGGACACAACACTTGTTGTGTTCCTTGACAACTACCGAGAGTAGTGGTGACAAGCGTGTGCTGTTGCGAAGAGGAAATATGCAGCAATATGTGGTGTTAAAAACGATCTAGGAGACTGTCGGACTTAGGTGATCGTAGCGAGGGAAAGACGGTTTGAGACGGATTTTTCGATCGTTTGAGGCGAATAGCCGGTGCTATTTAGCGAAAAGGATCGGGAAATCTGTCCAAATCCGGCTTTTCCGCAGTAGATCGTCCTAAATCCGACAGGCTCCTAGGATATGAATGGCCTATCCGGCCCTCGATGGAAACTTGGTTGATCCTTGCTCTTTTGATTGGCGGAGAGGGAGGGATTCGAACCCTCGGTACGCTATTGACGTACACACACTTTCCAGGCGTGCTCCTTAAGCCGCTCGGACACCTCTCCTATCTGGAAGGCGCAGAAGGTTAACTCAGTTAGCCCTTTCCTGCAAACCTGATTTTTTATAATTGCTTCCAATATCGGCTTTATTCTTTTCCTCCCTTGCCCCCTGGGGTATACAAAGGCGTTGGAAACTGGGCCACTTTATCACCTAATTCGGTGATTTTAGCCGAGCCTTCTTTCTCGACCTGATCAATTCTGATCACGGAGTGCATGGGTATGTAGGATTGAGTCACCGATCCAAACTCTGATTTCAGCCGCTCTTCTCCTGGATCTACAACCACCGAGGAGCGTTCGCCAAAAATAATTTCCTCAACCGCGATAAAACCATACAGATCGGCCTGATAAACCCGTCCTGCGAAGATCTCATAGACCTTTCCCTGATTTATAAATATGATCTTATAGATACGTTTACTCACAATTCGATACACTTCTCGGTGTCAAAATCTTTAACCTCTCGATACCCGACATAACCTCGGGGGTTACATACTACGCGTACTCCGTGGGCCTTATAGTCGCAGGCTCTATGAACATGGCCGTGAACCCACAAGTCTATCTCGACTTGCCCCATCAAGTCTTCTAAACTATTGCAATAGGCAAATTGGACAATGTCATCTTTACCTCTGTACCAACTACGTCTCAGCGGTGCATGATGGGTCAGGACGACTGTTTTTCCTTCGAAGGGTTGGCGTAATTCATGCTGCAGCCAGTGCCGAGATTGCTTATGCACATTCACGAGATCACGTGGCTGCAGCAAGCGTGAACCCATATTGATGTGGCGAAAGTCGTTCATGGCCACTGACATCTCCGCCATGATCAATGGATCCTCTCCGTTATAGTCGGACCAAAGTGTACAGCCAATGAACCGGACGTTGCCGATGACTACGCTGCTGTTCTCGAGGAAACGCACATTGCCCTGCTGTGTCGCATCGACCAAGCGCCTCTTCAGCGCTGAAAGATCTTCGCCCCAATACTCATGATTGCCGGCCACATAGAGAACTTCGCAAGGTAGCTGCTGCAACCATTCCAATCCCTCAACTCCCACGCCAATATCACCTGCGGCGAGCAACACGTCAACACCGTCAACCGATAGCGCCATGGGCCCGAATTCAAGATGCAGATCGGATACGATTTTTATTTTCACCTACTGATCCCCTGGCTCTAAATACTCAGAACGGCAGAACAGATGATCGGAGCGCATTTATACCAGTTCCCACTAATACCCGCCACCTCGCTACTTGCAGAAATCAACATTATCTGTCGAATTGGGAATCTTAAACCAATCAATCGGGAATTTGCATCACTTCTCCGCCTACCCTGCCAAAACCATGCGACATGCCGACACTTGGTTAGATGATCTCATTAGGCGTATCTAAACCCGGCAGACTCATCCAACCAAGCAAATCAGCCTAAACCGACAAGCCGGCCATATATATCCAGGTTTCCACAACGGTATCCGGATTGAGCGACACGCTGCTGATCCCCTCATCGAGCAGCCACTTAGCCAGATCAGGGTGATCAGAGGGCCCCTGTCCGCAGATACCAATATACTTATCAGCCTGATTGCAACTCTGAATCACCATGTGCAAAAGCGCTTTCACTGCTGGATCACGTTCATCGAAGGATGATGCAATCAGGCCTGAATCCCGGTCCAGGCCAAGAGTGAGTTGGGTCAGGTCATTCGAGCCTATGGAAAAGCCATCAAAATATTCTAAGAATCGATCGGCAAGAATCACGTTTGATGGGATCTCACACATCATGATAATGCGAAGGGCATTCTTACCCCGTTGCAAGCCGTTTTGCTTGAGCAATTCGATGACCTGCCGGGCCTCAGTAACCGTGCGCACAAAAGGCACCATGACTTCTACATTAGTGAGGCCCATCTCATCCCTGACCTTTCGCAGGGCCTGACACTCGAGCTCGAAGCACTCGCGGAAGTCTTCTGAGATATATCGAGCAGCCCCCCTGAATCCAAGCATGGGATTGTCTTCATGGGGCTCGTAGCGCTCCCCCCCGATCAAATGCGCGTATTCATTTGACTTGAAATCGGAAAGTCTCACGATGACCGGATGAGGTGCAAAGGCCGCGGCCAGGGTCGCAATGCCTTCGGTAAGTTTTTCCACATAGAAGGTGACGGGATCGGCATAGGCCACGGTACGTTTGCCTATCGTATCACGCAGATCCGCGGGCAGCTGATCAAATTCCAACAACGCCTTGGGGTGCACACCGATCATGTTATTGATGATGAACTCCAGACGCGCCAGCCCCACTCCCGAATTTGGGATGCCGGCGAAATTGAAGGCGCGGTCCGGATTGGCGACATTCATCATAATCTTGACGGGCAGCTTCGGCATGCCGTCCAGCTGGAACCTCTGCACCTCGAAGTCAAGCTGCCCCGCGTAGATCTTACCGATATCGCCCTCCGCGCAGGATACAGTGACATCACTCCCATCCTTCACCCGCTTGGTGGCATCACCGCAACCCACGATGGCGGGAATGCCCAGCTCACGGGCAATGATCGCTGCATGACAGGTACGCCCTCCCCGGTTAGTGACAATGGCGGCGGCCCGTTTCATTATCGGTTCCCAGTCCGGGTCGGTCATATCCGTGACCAGCACATCGCCTTGACGGACCTTATCCATTTGCCGCAAGTCATTAATAAGCTGCGCCTTGCCACGGGCGATTCGCTGCCCTACGGACCTACCCTCGGCAACGATCTCACCGCTGCCTTTGAGGATATAACGCTCAATCGTCTGACTACCGCGACTTTTCACGGTTTCGGGGCGCGCCTGCAAGATATACAACTTGCCATCGGTACCATCCTTGGCCCATTCGATATCCATCGGCCGGCTATAATGTTTCTCTATGGTCACGGCCTGTTGCGCCAATTCAAGCAGATCAGGATCGCTCAGACAGAACCTTTGCCGATCCTGCTTGGAAACATCGACCTCTTGCAGGGATTTTTCAGGGTCGGTATCACCACTGTATATCAGCTTGGTCTTCTTGCTGCCCAGGTTGCGTTGTAAAATACCCGGGCGATGCGCCGCCAAGGTAGGTTTATGGATGTAAAATTCGTCGGGATTGACCGACCCCTGCACCACCGCCTCGCCCAAACCGTAACTACCGGTGATCAAGACGACGTCTGGAAAACCAGATTCGGTATCCAGGGTAAACATCACCCCGGCGGCACCGATATCGCTGCGTACCATACGCTGTACACCGGCGGACAAGGCCACCTCGGCGTGATCAAAGCCATGATGTACACGGTAGGCGATGGCTCGGTCATTGAACAAGGAGGCGAAAACCCGCCTTACAGCCAGCAGAACATTGTCCAGACCACGCACATTAAGGTAGGTCTCTTGCTGACCAGCAAAGGAGGCCTCTGGAAGGTCTTCAGCCGTGGCTGAGGAACGTACCGCCACCACGATAGGGCCTGCGGCCTGCTTCTGCATCTCATTGAAGGCGATCGAGATGGTTTCCTGCAACGCACTCGGCAACTCCGACTCGATGATCCACTGGCGTATCCGCCGGCCTATACGGGCCAGCATGTTGACATCCTCGACATCGAGATCTTTCAATGCGGCCGCAATCCGTTCGGTGAGTCCTGCATGCTCTAAAAAGCTACGATAGGCCTGCGCCGTAGTGGCAAAACCACCCGGCACAACAACGCCTAAGTGGCTTAAATTATTAATCATTTCTCCTAAAGATGCATTCTTTCCCCCAACCCGCCCGACATCATCCATGCCGACCTCGGTCAGCTTGACTACATAGTCACCCATAACTGTCCCCAAGACATTGTAAAATTCTCCGGTAGCGTCTTTGTAAGCCCTATAAAACCACCAGAACCAGTAAGGATATTCAATACTAGGATACTACTCTTAGTGGTGCTCTGTCAGCTCTTCTTAGCGAATCTTCCCGATCAATCCAATGTCAGGTTAAGCGGCCCTTGTGCGCCACAAAAATAAAATCAGCAATGGAGTAGACGGATGAATTCAGGCGATATCAATCAATATCCTACAGCTATTTACCCTATAAAATAATCGATCTCCTGCAAGCTCAGATACCAATGACTCAAACGTTATTGTTGGCACGCCAGCCCATATTTGATCGCCAACTCAAGGTCGTCGCCTACGAATTATTGTTTCGCGGCCAGAGTGATGCCCAAAACAAACCGGGTGCAGGTGATCATGCCAGTTCCCAAGTATTGGTAAACACCTTTGACGAACTAAGCGTCGAAGAGATCACTGGCAATACGATAGCGTTTATCAACTTTACCCGAAATTTGATACTCAACCCCCCTCCCATCAACGAGCGATGTTGTGTCATCGAGGTATTGGAGGATATCGAGTTCGACGATACGGTGATTGAAGGTATAAAAAAAGTCAAGCAGATGGGGTTTCGGATTGCCTTGGACGATTTTGTCTACAGTGAGAGAGCAACCGAGGCCTTAACGCTTGCGAATATCGTCAAGCTTGATGTATTGGCCTTTGATAAGCCGGGACTCACCGTTCAACTGCAACAACTTAAACCCTACAAGTTGACATTGCTGGCAGAAAAGGTAGAAACCCACGAAATGTTCGAATATTGCAAAGCGCTGGGTTTTACATTGTTTCAAGGCTTCTTTCTGAGCAAGCCGCAAAATGTCATGGGCACCACGCTCCCTGCAAACAAACTTGCGGTATTGAATCTTCTGGGCAAGATTCAAGATCCGAATAAGGAGATAAAAGAAATAGAAGATGCCTTGGCAGTGGATCCGAGCCTAGTCTATAAACTGCTCAAGTTAATAAACTCAGCTGGATTTAGGCAAGGCCGAGAGATTGGGTCTGTGCGCGGCGCCATTGTAATGCTGGGCTTACTGCGGCTCAAGAACTGGGTAACGGTATTGGCATTGGCCGATCTGTCAGACAAACCACAGGAACTGATGACGAACGCCATCATTCGAGGCAAGATGTGCGAGGGCATCGCCCAAACCATGGGAGAATCAACTATCGAACGATTCTTCATGGTGGGTCTGTTATCCCTCATCGATGCTTTTTTCGATCGCCCCTTGGAGGCGATCTTGAATCAGCTGCCACTGTCCAGCGATACTCATTCCGCTATTCTGCACCGGAAAGGTAAAATGGGGTTTGTATTAAGCACCACCATCGCCTATGAACGTGCCGAATGGAACCAAATCACATGGCATACCCTGAAAAATAACAACATCGGCCACCAGGAGCTAAAAGACATCTACCTAGACAGCATCAAGGCGGCTACGGATTTATTGACATTTGGATCCTGGAAGTGATTACACTAATCAAGTGGTCTACCAACATAGTATTGATGGGTACAGCGAGGCGAGAAGCGGCTAGCTGCTAGGCGTGCGAGCGCAGGACTAGCTGTAGTGTGTCAAGGGAGCACAACAACGCAGATGGCCGCTTCTCGCCTCGCCCGAAGGGA
>JAAEPA010000699.1 GCA_024222475.1 Gammaproteobacteria bacterium
ATAATCAACTGTAGCCCTTCGTTCTTTGGTCATTTTGTTGACGGTTAAGCGGACGATGACAAAACCCTCCTTGAGATCACCTTCACCTTCAATTCCTAATGCCTTAACCCGTTCGCTGTGGGTGCCCACAAAGACGTCGATGTTGGTTTTGCGACTCTCTGCCAACAAAGTTTTGATAATGTCACTGGCGGACTTCCCCAAGTTGTAGACAATGGCTCGCCATTCATCGATGATCACCGTCATTCGTTGGTGATCTCCTTCACGCACGATACCTCTCCCAATTTCCCGGTATCGTTTGTTCATCAAGGCCATCAATCCATTCAGGGCTCGTTCAATTTTTGGGAAATCTCTTTCAGTACCAATGACCAGACACCCTTGAGGCCAGCGTGTGGGATGACTATGTGGGTCTAATACGATGACATAAGAGTTACTAAGCCTGCGGCTGATAACGTGTTGAAGGATGGTGGTTTTGCCGCTATCGCGTTGGCCTACAATAAGTGCGCATTGGGCTGTATTCAGGGCGGCCAGCAAGTCGACCTGGCTTTGAGAGGCCGCCAATTCCATGGGCTTGTTTGCACCTCGCTGAGGAGCATTGAAAAGTTGCCACCGTTGGATTTCGGGAGAAGAGGGTTCACTATCCTGGCTATTGATATACGTCCTGGCCTCCAGATGCATAGCTCGCCAGTTCGCGCTTTGGTTAGTGTCACGCACAAAGACCTGGTTGCCGACCGTAATCGTCATCACGTGCGCTTGCCGCTCTGCTTCGATGCGGCGGGCTCGCAGTAACTTCATTCTTTCGACCGCATACCAGAGGAGCGGGCCGATGATGAGCAGAAAAGAAAGTACCAACAGGCAGGCGATGGTGTAGGAAATGATCCGGATGGCCTGGCTGATTTCATCATAGAAAATGACGACCAGGATAGCCGCGAAAATGACGAGGCTGATGAAAACTTGTTTCTTCATTGTTTCATCCCCAGGCCATAGGCAAGCGCGGAGAGACAAATTGCCAGCACAGTACCCGTGAACGCTAGCGCAGCCCTAGCCTCTGCCAACAGCATTGACACTTCTTGCATAACAGCAGTTATTACTCGACTAATCTGCCATAGCAAAAACAACAGTTTTGTGGTCAAGAAAACAAAGATGGCCAGGGTGCCGGTCTCATCCTCGACCAGAATATTAATCACCAACGTGGTTTGATGCATCAAGTGGCGAGCCATTAAACAATCTCCCACCCTTCACTGTTCTTGTGAATGGCTCCGGTCTTGGACAAGGCTTTCAAATCGTTGTACACCGTGCCCCTGGTGGTGTTCAAGCGTTCGGCCAGGGCTGACGCGCCGATGTCACCTTCTGCATTCAGAACGTCTAGCAGTATTGCTCGGCGTTGTTTGATTGACAGAGCATCCTGTACAGCCTTTGACTGTCGGGCGTGTGCAATACTGCTGGAATGTACACCTTCAAGCTGTTTAATCTCCTGCCGCAACTGGGTCAGGGTAGCTTTGGCCTGTTCAATGCCGTGGTTCAACTTGACAGTTTGATTGCCCAGACTGTCAAGTTCCTGTTGCTTGGTGTCAACCAGAGTGTCAAGTTCTTGCTGCTTAGTGTTCAGCGCATCTGTCAGGTGGGTGATGCTTTGCACAACATTGACACGGGTCACACTGTATTTGATTTGACTCAAGAAAGTTTCAAAAGAGAGAAGCAGAAAAAGACTGGGCATAGCTGCCATTATTCTTGACACCATGTCAGGTCGGGCGTGCAAAACGTTGAACGCGCCTGCTAGCAGAGACGAGCCAATCACCAGGCACCATTGCCAGATAACTCGCTCGCCGTGAATAGAGCGGTAAAGGGCGTTAAGGGAGAAAATGACCACGCCGGCTTCGACAACCAAGGGGAACAGAACCGGGATGCTGATTCCGTGATCGATTGCCAAATC
>JAAEPA010000700.1 GCA_024222475.1 Gammaproteobacteria bacterium
GTTCCGTGACTTTTGGTCGAGAACCCCGTTACAACCGCCAGTTTTTACGCATAATACTTCCGTACATTATCGCGCTGACTGGAAAAAAGCATGACACAAGACTTGACCCCTAGATTCTCTAGATTCTGCTCTCGAATCAAGACCTATTCCCTTGCCCAACAAACGGCTCAGATTGCGATTCGCGTTGTTCTCATAATCCAACCTTATTCCTTAGGCATACGACACACCTAAACTCCTCGATAACCTGGCAAATCTCTTGCCTCTTCCGATGTTGCTAAATACATCGCTAAATCTATTAACTCTTTGTAATTTTCCTTATCATCTTTTTTAACTTGTTGTAGGGTCAAGTTATTGATATCTAGTTGATCTTTTATTTGTTTATTAAAAATAATTCTTGATCTATAAAAATTCCCCCATTTAAACTCTGCAAAGATAGCGTTTTGGGGTGATTTAACATATCCATACTTATTTCGAATAACCCATGATAGGCTTCTAAAGATATCATTTTCCAAATCCTTGATATGATTCTTTAATTTTTTCGGTGGTAATGGCCCTGCACCATCACCTGAAAATGGATACAACCAATTGTTTTTACACATTGCTTTCCAAAAACTGTAACCTTCTATCATAGACCAGTTTTTGATGACCTCTACAGGCAGAGACAAATCACCAAGCTCTTGCCAAATAGTATAAGCCAGGTGATGGTGATCGATGAGATAGTAGTTGCTGTTATTTCCTATGATAATTGGTATCGCTCTTTGTATCAGATAATCCTTTAATTTCTCAGTTTTATCTTTCATTTTTTTAATTTTTTTTCGCTTTTTAAATATCTCGTCATAGCCCACTGAGTTCTGGGTTGGTTTTAATTTACTCACTAACAATCTATTAATCGACCCCTGTTTACTTTTATCGTTACACTCGGGTAGATAATCAAATAGTTTCTTTATATCACTCACCATTTTTTAACTCTTGATATTTGTAATTGGTGTTCGTAGGTCTATGAAATAGACTGATCCGCCAAGCAATACCTCAAATAAACTGCTTAACAATATCCGTAAACTCAGGCGTCCTCAGATAACCGTAGGACTTGTGATGAGGTCCCCTGGGCCAGTCGTTGAGCACTAGGTCGTCTGTTACACGCACATCGAAATCGTTGGGTTCATAGTCATCATAGAGATGGGTGTCAATGGCTACGGGATCGCGTCTGTCAGCCAAATTGGTCCATTTTCTAACAATACTGGGGGTGCGTACTAAGTGGTTTTCTTCGGTGATTTTGTATTTGACATGGGGCATGCCGAGTGGCGAGCCGATGGTAACAAAGTGATCGACGGTGATTAAGGGGTTTTGCTTGCCGAGCAAACGTAGCACGTCGTAGGCGACGATGGAGCCCATGGAATGGGCCACTAGCATGATCCTGCTGTTGGTATGAGCCATCAGCGCATCTCTCAACCGCCCCCTTAATTCAGTGCGTTTTTTGGCATCGTGATAATACTCATAGAGATCTTTTAGCTTTAATCTGAGAATTTTATCCGCCACTTCATCAATACCGAAAAAGGCCTTTACTTCATCCGCAACTTTCCCGGTAAATTCAGATGCCTTGGCCCGCACATCGTCAAGCCAACTATCCTTGTATCTCCTCAAGGCGCCCGATTGCGCGGGTTCGTAGGCATCTGGCCTTGGATCCGGATCATCATACATAACGTCCGCCCAATGCACCGAGACGAAGTTGATCGATTGAACATCGAATGCCGTATTTTTGTTCAACCCCTCCAGAATCGCCTGTTCCCACCATTTTTCCAGTACGGCTCTCGTGGGTTTGTTGGATAGACCATGAATACCGATAATGACATTGCTCATTTTCTACTCCCCTGGGTGCAAATAAAATGACGGGTTGTCCACTGCCCTCCAGCCAACACGTCAAATCAGAAAATCTGTTAGACGGATATTTGATCTAACCCCCTTAAATTTCACTCCATTGTTATAACGTTATAGCACAAGATACGCAGTAAATATCTTCACTATGCAACTTGCGAAATATTTACCAGTGTAATCGTTCAGTCCACCAGTCTTTTTAAACTCTCACCTTCACCCTCGGGGAGAGAGGATTTGAGGAGGAGGACTGAATGGTTATTTACCAGTTCACTGAGGTGGCTACGAAATAATCAATCCCCTGGCTGATGGGATATCCGGTTGCCGAGAGAACCTGGTCAAGGTACAGTGCCTTTTCATAAAACAGCTCTTCGGAATGATCGCTACCAATACCTATGTCAGAAAGCACACCCAAGGAAAACAGCCTCGTACTCTACAAATCCCACCCGGCTCGGGTTTTAAGCATTACTGATAAACTGAACATTGAACTGAAATCAGGCGCTACCAAACGGGTACGTTTCAAAGACCTGCGACTTTTACATGAGGGGCCCTTGAAAGACTTAGGGTCATTACAACCCCAGATCGGTGAGGTGCAAGAGGCCTGGGAACTGCTCGTCGGGACATCGAGCAATCTGGCGGAACTAAGCGAACTGGTTTTTGGCAGCCATACACCTTCTACCGCCTGGGCCGCCTGGCAGTTGGTCATGGATGGGTTGTATTTTTACGGCAAGCCCGATGAATTGATGGCCAGGTTGCCGGACGAGGTAATCAGGGAACGTGAGACCCGAGAGGCCAAAGCTACCGCCAAGCGAGAGTGGTCGGAATTTCTCAGCCGGCTGCAGACGGGAAAGATCCTGCCCAAGGACGCCTCAAAACTCTCGGATGTCGAGGCCCTGGCCCGGGGTAAACATAAAAAAAGTCATACCCTGCGCAAGCTGGGCAGACCGGAAACCCAGATCAACGCCCATGCCTTGTTATTAAAAACCGGGTATTGGGACGAAACCGTTAACCCCTACCCGGACCGACAGGGGCTGCCCACCGAGCCGCTACGGTTGAGTTTGCCCGAGTTGCCGGATGAGCAACGCCTGGACCTGACCCACCTGGACGCTTTTGCCATCGATGACGAGGGTAACAAAGACCCGGATGACGCCATCAGCCTGGATGGTGATCGGATCTGGGTGCATATCGCCGATGTTTCCGCACTGGTCAAGCCGGAATCCGAGCTGGATCTGGAGGCCAGGGGACGCGGAGCGACCTTGTATCTTCCTGAACGGTCCAACCCAATGTTGGGCTTCGAGGCCATCGACAAGCTGGGGCTGGGTCTAAACGAGACCTCGCCTGCCCTATCCTTTTCATTTGTACTCGGAGATCAGGGAGAAATAACCAACATCGACGTTGCCAGGACCCGGGTGCGGGTAACCCGCATTAGCTATGCAGAGGCTGAAACCCGACTCTCAAGCGAGCCGTTTAAGCAGTTGAAGACATTGGCCTGGTTATTTCGGGACCGCCGAAAGGCAAACGGCGCCATTCAACTTCAGTTTCCCGAAGTTGCCGTCCGCGTCATTGAAGGTGAGGCGCATATTTATCCCCTGCCGGCACTGGACAGCAGGGCCATCGTTACCGAATGCATGCTCATGGCCGGTGAAGCAGCCGCTCACTTTGCCCAGCAACACGATATCCCGTTTCCATATACGACTCAAGCCTCGCCGGAATCGCCGATCCAGCAACCTCAGGATATGGCCGAGATGTTTGCCTGCCGCAAACTGTTTAAACGCAGTCAAATGAAAACGACACCGGAATCACACTCAGGGCTTGGTCTGAATCACTATTCACAAGTGACCAGCCCCTTACGTCGTTATCTGGATCTAGTGGCTCATCAGCAACTTTGCGCCTACATTTTGGGTGAAACAATGCTGTCCGAACAGGAGGTAATGATGCGGGTAGGCTCGGCTGAGGCCATCATTTGGAAAATACGCCGCGCCGACCGGCTCTCAATTACCCATTGGAAACTGGTCTACCTTAAACACCATCCTCAGTGGTGCGGTCGGGGAATCGTGGTGGAAAGACGTGGTCCGCGTACGACCGTACTTATTCCCGAACTAGGGCTTGATGTCAATGTTTCCATCGCCGGGAGTATCAAAAACAATTCGGAAATCGACCTAGCCGTCGAAAAAATTGATTTACCAACACTTTCGGCATACTTTCGAGCTCAGAACTGATCCAACAGGCGAGCATCGATGGAGGACTCATTGCATTCTCCATACCTAGGAGCCTGTTTGAGAGGTTTTTCGGACCGACCAACATGCAGATTTAGACCGCTGCAACTATTTTCCATCGCTAGGCACAGTCTTGTATAATTCGTACTTGCAAGCGACTTAGCAAGGGATTTATTGTGATAGATGAATTAAAGGCACTGCTGGTCTCCGAACTTAACCTGGAAGACATTACCGCCGCCGACATCGATGCCGACGCTCCGCTGTTTCGCGACGGCCTGGGGCTGGACTCGATCGATGCGCTGGAATTGGCAGTGGTACTAGACAAGAAATACGGCATCAAGATCAAATCATCCGACCAGCGTAACAAGGATATCTTCTCCTCCCTGAACGCACTGGCTGACTTCATTACCGACAACCGCAGTAGATAGACTCGCTGCATGTCAAACCCATGACGAATGAGTTTTCAGAACCCATCGCATGCCGCATAGCCGCGTTAGAACACGAAAACCATAGAAAAAACTATGCCTTACGTGTTCTGCCTTGCTCTGCGACAAATTCGACGCACGCTGCACAGCCGAAAACCCATCCGCCATGGGTTTAAACCAGCTCGTCAAAGGGATTTGGCTTGGCCTGTTAATCGCCGCTTACCCGGTGATTCTCTATCTGCTCATGTCATACCAGCTTGCATGGCTGGGCGCCTTACTGGTGTTTGGCATGATCGTGTGGAAACTGCATAGGCAGAACAACTGGCAGTGGTGGACGATTATACTGCTGGTCAGTACCCTGGTATCCGCCCGAGTGTTCGGGATCGATGCAATACTTAAACTGTCCCCGCTGCTTATTCATATCAGTCTGTTCACCTTTTTCATGCAGAGCCTATACAATGTTCCAATGATCGAGCGATTTGCACGGCTGGAATTTGATGGCAAACTGCCACCTGGAATCGCAACTTACTGTAGAAAACTAACCATCCTGTGGACAGTCTTCTTTGCCGCCAATATTGCAGCCTGTGGATGGCTTGCCATCCTGGGCGACGATGCCAGCTGGGTTCTCTACAACGGCCTGATTGTCTACCTGCTCATTGGTGCGCTGTTGCTGGGTGAATACCTGTGGCGACAGATCGCCTTTCCCGACCTGGAGATTCCGCCGCTCACCCAAACCATTCGCAGTATTATCAACAACGGCCACCAGGTCTGGGGACGGGGAAAGAATGACGGCGCTTGATCGCCAAAACGACTGCGGTCTGCGCTTTACTTCAAGCAAAGAGAAACCGCTGGCCTGGCTGGCAGGCACCACGCTAACACTGGGGCAGTTTCGTGCCGACGTCGGCCGGCTAACGGCACAACTGCAACATGATGGCGACACCCTGATCAGCTGCCCGGGACGCTATGCATTCAGCGTCGGCCTGCTGGCGTCCTGGCTATGCGGAAAAACGGTAATATTGCCACCCAATCACTTCGATAAAACCCTGCGGGACATCCGCAACCAATTCAGTATCGCCTTTGAATGTGACGTGGACTGGAGCCGGCAGTTGCCGGGCAATGACGCCGATGCAGCACACGGCAGCTGGGAGCCGCTGATGTCTAGGGAACTACCCGCCGTAAAGCTGTTTACCTCCGGCTCAAGCGGCACCCCCAAGGTCGTCATCAAATCGATCGCGAATCTACTCGATGAAGCTCGGGCCATTGCCGCCGGATTCAACTGGCCTGACGGGCCGGTAGTGGCCGGGGTGCCGCCGCAACACCTCTACGGACTGACCTTCTCGGTACTACTGCCCTGGGTGCTGGGCAAGGCATGGGTCGATGACCTCCCCCACTACCCTCACGACGTATTACAGACCCTGCAACAGAGCAGCGGGAAAATACTCATCAGCGTTCCCGCCCAGTATCAGGCGATGCTGGAAGATGGGACCGATCTACGTGGCATACTGTGTGTATCAGCCGCCGCACCGCTGCCGGTCAACCTTGCCCGGCAGTGGCAACAGCAAAACGACGCTGACATCCTCGAAATCTACGGTTCCACCGAAACCGGCGTCATTGGCCACCGCCGGCAACTGTCCACCGAGGCATGGCAGGCCTTCCCCCAGGTCGGCCTGGCTACAGAGCAGGGCTTACTCAAGGTAGACTCACCGTTTGTCAGCGATGAATTCACTGGCGGATTCCTTACTGCCGACCGGGTAACATCACCGGAACGAGGACGGTTTCAGCTGCTGGGCCGCGCGGATGCCATCGTTAAGATCGCGGGCAAACGGGTATCCTTGACGACCATCGAGAACAGCCTCCTGTCCTGTCCCGGCGTTGCCCAAGCTGCGGTCATCGCGGTACCCGCCAAGGGGCTTATCCGCGACCTGGCCATCTGGGCAGCCGTAGTTGCAGACCTGGGCCATCCGCTGACAGCAAGGCAGCTGCAATCGGATCTGCGCGGCAAACTTGATGGCATCGAGATCCCCCGGCGCATCCTGATGGTTGACCGATTACCGTGCACGGCCACTGGTAAACTGCCGGGCAAAGCAGTGGAAAATCTGTTCGCTGAGCATGACCGAACCCGTGTTCAGCTTTGACAATATCAGCCACTCCCGGAATTCAGATGCACTCTCCTGCAGCTGCGTTGTGGCTGCTGACATGCCTTTCTTCAACGGCCATTTTCCGGACCTTCCCATCATGCCGGCAGTTGCGCAGATCGAGATGATCCAAGCTCTGTTACAACGACAACCAGGCTGGAACGCGATTATTTCAGGTGGCACCCGACTGAAATTCAGCGACCGCATACGACCGGGCGATATCCTAACCATTCGGCTGCATCGCACGTCAGTCGGCGAAATCAACTTTACCGTGGAAAACGGTGCCGGCATAGCATCGAAGGGCATTCTTCAGCTGGGAGATAGCGCCCTTGACTGAATCAGTGTGCGGCCTGGTCCCCATCTACAACAATCCCATGACCATCGGCAAGGTCGTAGAGGGACTGCAACGGTATCTCGAACACGTCATCATCATCGATGATGGCAGTGATGATGCAACGCAGACCCATATCAAGCGACTGGCCGGTCACGACCCGGAACATATCCAGGTATGGCATTTACCTATCAACCGCGGCAAAGGGGCGGCCGTCAAGGCGGGCCTGCAACGAGCCCTGGATCTCGGTTTCAGCCATGCCCTGCAAGTGGACGCCGACGGCCAGCATGATCTGAGCGACATTCCACGGTTCCTGGAGTGCATGCGTAGCGCACCGGATGCGCTGATACTCGGCGCGCCGATATTTGGTGATGACATCCCGGCGATTCGCAAGTATGGCCGCAAACTGACCAAATTGATGGTCGCCCTGGAGGCCGGCACCCTGAAACTGCCGGATGCCATGTGCGGCTTTCGCATCTACCCGGTTGCCGCGACCTGCGCTCTGCCTAGCCGGTGCTCGAGGATGTGTTTTGACCCCGAGATCCTGATCAGAGCACACTGGGCAAACATCCCGCTTCGGACCGTACCCACCCGAGTACGCTATCTGTCCGCCGAGGAAGGCGGTATATCACACTTTCGCGGCTTACATGACAATGTGCTCAACGTCGGCCTGCATACCTCCCTGGTACTGCAGGCACCGTTGCGCTGGCTGCTGCGCCGCACCAAGATGCACAAGGCATGAATGACTGGATCACGGCCCGGGAACGGGGCACATCCTGGACTATCAACCTCATGATCCGGCTGTGCCAACACCGCCATCGCTGGTTGGTCAATCTGCTCTTATATCCGATTACCGCCTATTTTTTCATTACCGGGCGCGCCGCGCACCGGGCCGGCAGGCATTTCTTTACCCTGGCTACAGGGCAGGCTCGCCCGGCGGATTATTATCGCCAGATACTATGCTTTGCACGCTGCCTAGTCGACCGCGTCACCATCCTTATCGGTGATGCGGACCAGTTCAAGGTAAACCCCAGCGGTCGCCAAGCACTGATGCAGGCCCGGCGAGACGGCCGCGGCGTTATCATGCTGGGTTCACACCTGGGCAGCTTCGAGGCCTGCAAGCTACTGGCCCGTGACCGGATGGACATCGATATCCATATCGTCGCCTACTTTGCCGGTTCGACCAAGATCCGCCAGGCACTGGATGCGATCAACCCGGAACTGCAACAGAACTTTATTGACCCAACAAAGCCTGACGCGGTATTTCAGATGCGCGACGTGATCGACAACGGCGGCATTCTCGCGATACTCAGCGACCGCACCGGCATCGGTGAAAAGAAGGCGCAGATCAACTTCATGGGTGAACAGGCCTACCTGCCGACCGGCCCCTACTATCTGGCCTCCATCCTGCACTGCCCGGTATTCTGTTTTTTCGGCTTGCGTGTCGATCACTACGCTTATGATACTTACGCCATTAAACTGGCCGAGCATATCACGCTGGCACGCGGGCAACGCGAGCAACAGGCGCAGATCTATGCGCAGCAGTACGCTGACTTGCTAGCGGACAAGGCCCGGCAATACCCCTATAACTGGTTCAATTTTTACGAGTTCTGGACGCTGCGGACCAACGCTAAACCATGACTGTCACTGTCCCCTATGAAATCCCGTTTTATGATGTCGACAGCCTCGGCATGGTCTGGCACGGGCACTACTACAAATATTTTGAGCTTGCCAGAACCGCGCTGTACCGATCGCTGAACTTCGATGTCGATGATATGGGCCGCCTCGGCCTAACATTCCCGGTTATTGAATCGCAATGCCGCTACCGTGAGGCACTCAGGTACGGGCAAAAGATCGATATCTCAGCGCACTTTCGTGACTGGGAATACTACATCCTGATCGAGTACCGGATACGCAAGACCCGCTCCGGGAGACGTGCCGCATACGGCCACACCAAGCAGGCGGTGTGTGACCGGGCGGGTCAATTGCAGCCCTGCGTCCCGGCAGCAGTCGCCGATATTATTGCCAACCATGTCGCTACCAGGCCGGACCACCATGGCTAGCCTGCTGCTGCTCGCAATGGCGCTACTTCCCGCGCCGCTGGTTGCCCAGGGGGATACACTGAGCAGCATCCTGGAACGTATACATGACCCGGAGGCCAGACATTTCAGCTACCGGGAAACCCGTTATCTACGCCTGCTTGCAAAACCGTGGCGGGCCACCGGTGATATGTTTATTACCGCGGAGCAGATGGTCATTGCCCAGCATTCGCCAACGTTTGTTGTTACCAGCATCGCCGCCAAACAAATGCTGCATTTCGACGCCGAGAAAAATATTCATCGCAGACTTAAACTGGAGCAGCCGTTTATGGTACCGGGAATGGAACCGTTAATGCAATTACTCTATGGACCTACCGGGCACACCGAACTGGAACAGCAATACGTAATCAAGCTGAGTACCGCCGAGCAACGCTGGTTATTGAAACTTGCGCCGCGCCGGCATGCCGAACACGGCATCATCCAGATGCAAATTTCCGGCGATAGCGGCCACGGACCGGATCACCTGGTGCTGGAGCATGAAGACGGTGACCGGAAAGAATGGCGGCTGTCATTATTGTCGCAGGGCACAGCAGCCGCCCAGGAGCTTCAACAGATACTTGGCTTAGTCCATTAGTGCTCTATCGATGTAATAATTACGGATTCAGCGTCCCTGTGGTGTTTCACAGCAAGGCGCAGTGCGAAGGGAATGGGTCATTATCTGCGAGGCGCGCATTGCCGTGAACGTTGACAAGCTAACTGAACTCGCACACTTACATTGATAGAGCACTAGCCACCATGACCAGGGCCTGGGCGTTTCTAGTATTTGCTCTCGTGCTCGCCGCGGCGGCATTCCAACTAGCCACGATACGCACCGACATCGGTGATTTCTTTTTTTCCGGCGATGCCGATAATCCCGGTTTCCGGATAGGCCGGATTCAAACCGAGGAACTGGCTCGGCGCTACTTGATCAGCGTAGGCCACACCGGCATTGACGAATTGACCCGTCGTGAGTTCGTAGTCGCATTGCAACAGACACTGACCGAGTCGAAACAGGTCCGCCGTATCTGGACTGAGCCTTTTACCCACCGCGACATCCAACACCTGCTGCAATTCTATGCACCCTACCAGCTGCTGCTGCTCTCCTTACAACCTGAGCGAGAAGTCTCCGGCCTGCTCAGCCCGCAGGGGATGGCGTCACAGGCCGCTATGATCAGGGAAGCACTGCTGGGTCCCGGCCCCTCACTGGTCAAGTCCTTGCTGGTGGATGACCCCATGTTACTGACTCTGTCATGGTTCACCCGAATCGGCCAAACTTCCAGTCAGCCGGAGTCCGATCCGGCGCATAGCGCATTTTTCCTGGAAACACAGCACCCGGGGCTGGACACCACCGCCCAGCAGAGATTTCAGCAAACCCTGACCGAAACCTTCGGTGCATTGAATCGTAACTACGACCAGCGTTTCACCCTGGAATATACCGGTGTGCCGGTATTTGCCGTCAGCATCCGCGAGCAGGTATCGCGTGACATCACCCGCATCAGCACCCTCTCCATCGGTGTCGTCATCCTGCTATCCTGGCTGGTATTTCGATCCTTACGCACATTGTTGTGCATCAGTATCATGCTATTCACAACCGCCTGCATCGCAACCCTGTTGGTCCAGTGGGTGTACGGCTATCTACACGGCCTGACGCTAGCCCTGGGCACCACCCTGATCGGCATCTGTGTCGATTATTTTATTCACGCCATGGTGCATACAGGAGATAACACCGGCGCTGAGCGAGTGCAGGCCATCCGCCGGCTCTGGCCAGTGCTGCTGGTTGGCGGCGCCACCACCCTCATCGGTTACACGGCACTGAGCTTCAGCGGCTTTCCCGGCCTGCAGCAAGTGGCCATGTTCACCGGCAGCGGGATCGTCGCGGCATTACTCATCACCCGTTACCTGCTACCCGACCTGATGGGCCTGTTCCAGGTGCAAGTTCAGCCGCACATCGACCTGTCATGGCTACTCACCGCCAGTGCCGGCACCCGGCCACGCTATCTGGTGATCGCCATCATTACCGGCTGTCTGCTGGCGGGCGGCGCCCGAATTCACTGGGGTGATGACCTGGGCACGCTGGCGCCGTCACTGCAGCAGCTTGCGAAAACAGACCGCTTGATTCGCGCCCGATTATCCAGCATCGAGCCTGGCCGTTTCATCCTGGTCACGGGTAACAGCATGGAATCGGTATTGCATACTGCGGAACAGGTACAGCGCCAGCTGGTAGATCTGCAACGGCAGGGAAAACTGGACGCCTATTACCCACTGTTTCCATGGATTGCATCCAGCCAACTACAAACCCATAATGCGCAGGCTTGGAATGATGCCCTGAATCCGGCAGCCCGGGAACGGTGGACTCAAACACTAGCGGATCACGGGCTCAGCACCGCAGCCTTTCCGCCACTGACCGCTGCCCCCAAACCGCTACTGGAACCTGAACTGGCCCTAGGCTCACCGGCCGCAATCTTACTATCTACGCAATTACTGCAGGATACAAACGGCACGACGGCAGTCATCTGGCTAGGCAAGCATCAACCGCAGGCGCTAGTGGAGGCCTTACAAACGATTTCGGGTGCCCGTTATTTCAGTCAAAAAGATAATATTCGACAGTTGGCCAGGGACTATCGCAACAAGGCCCAGACCATGCTGGTATGGGGAATACTGCTCATCCTGGCATTGCTGAGCCTACGCTACCGGTCTGCATTGGGTGCACTGCGAGTGCTCAGTCCGGCCGCCCTGTCGATCATGTTACTGCTGGGCCTATGGGGACTGTCCGGCACTCCCATGGGTATGTTGCACCTGATCGGCCTGCTGCTGACGGCTGCGGTTTGTGTGGATTACGGAGTGTTTTTTATGGAAAATAGGGGCGGCAATAGGAAGCGCACATTTCAGGCCATCACTGTCTCCGCCATTACCACAGCGGCTGCATTTGCCAGTCTAGGCATCGCTGAAAACCCGGCCCTGCATGCCCTAGCTTGGACGGTTGCCCCTGGCGTGCTGGCCGGCTTTATGTTGTGTCCAGTCATGCTCGGGCACACCGGCAACGGGGAATAAATACTGACTGCATATGAACAGGCACCAACTGCATCCGGCAAACACCACGGCCACGCTACCGCCGCTACCCATCACGGCCTGCTCGGTATTCAACGCCTGTGGTCTTGGCACCCAGAGCCTGTACCAGGCCCTGCTCGATGGACGACACCAGCTGCAGCCACCACGCCTATTTGATATCGACTTCCCGACCTATTGCGGCGAGATAACGAATGATCGTCTCCCAGAGCTGGACCGGTCGCTACAGGAATTTTCTACCCGCAACGCGCGTATCGCGCTGGCTACCATCAACCACCCGGCTGACGGACTGCGCAGTGCCGTGGAACAGGCCATTGACCGCCATGGCGCGCACCGGGTGGGTATCGTCCTAGGGACCAGCACCTCGGGCATCTACGAAACCGAGAATACCTATACCTGCCTCGAAAAATATGGCCAGGTACCGACATCTTTCTGCTTCCCCAGCCAACATGTTTGGGCAGCGACAGCACGCTTTCTGAAGTCTGAACTGGGACTGGAAGGTCCCTGCTATGCAATCTCGACCGCCTGTTCATCGAGCAGCAAGGCACTGGCCAGCGCCCAACGGCTGATTACCACCGGGGTGTGTGATGCGGTACTGACCGGCGGAGTCGACTCGCTTTGCCGGCTGACGATGTATGGCTTCAAGAGCCTGGATATCATGTCGGAACAACCCTGTACTCCGCTGGACCAGAACCGCTGCGGTATTAGTCTGGGCGAAGGCGCCGGACTGCTGCTGCTGGAAAAACCACAGCCTGCGTTTTCCCACTGCATACACCTATTGGGCTGCGGTGAATCCTCTGACGCCTATCACATGACCGCGCCGCACCCTCAAGGTAAAGGGGCAGTCATCGCCATGCGCGGGGCACTTACCCAGGCCGGTATCAAGGCGGCTGACATCGACTACGTCAACCTGCATGCCACCGGCACCGTGCTCAATGACAGCGCTGAAATGCTGGCCATGGAACAGTTGTTTGAGCCCGATATTCATTGCAGTGGCACCAAAGGACTGACCGGCCACACCCTGGGCGCCGCCGGGGCCATCGAAACCATAGTCACCTGGCTTAGCCTCAAGCATGGATTCAGGCCCGGCACTAGCAACTTGAAGCAGGCCGATGAGGCATTTCACTGCACCGTCAACTATGCCAGCGAAACTGACATTCCGGTCGCCTACACCATGAATAATAATTTTGGCTTCGGCGGCAACAATGCCTCCGTGGTGCTGGGTTGGCGACATGACTGATTTCACTACACCAACGGCACCCCTAGCCATCCTCGGCAGCGGACTGTGCATCCCGGACGGGAACGTCGCGGCCGGTCTCGGGTTCGCAGATGCCGAACTTGACGCATCGATACTGCCGCCCATGGTGCGGCGGCGCACCAGCAATGCGACGCGGGTGGCGATCAGCGCCGCCGATCGCGCCTGTACCGCCGCCGGAACCCACCGCAAACTGCCCGCCATCTTTGTGTCCTGCGCCGGCGAAATGCAGGTCACGAACAAGCTGTGCAGGGCGATCAGTCAACAAAATTACCCGCTATCACCCACTCTGTTCCACAATTCGGTACACAATACCGCGGCCAGCTACTGGAGTATGGCTACCGGCAGCACGGCCGCCATGCAGGCCATGGGCGCACTGAGTGATGGCTTTGCACTTGGTTTGCTGGAAGCCTGGTGTCAGTTACAAACGGTCACCGAACGGGTGCTGTTGGTTGTCTACGATGAGGACATGCCGGTAAAACTGCTGCCCGACTATGGCTGGAAGAACTGCGCATTCGCCTTGGTGCTGGATCGTGACGCCGCCGCCAACCGTCCACGGCTACACCAGCCCTTTAAGCGAACCGCACCTGACCCGGCCTTAAGCACCGAGAATTTCCCGGGGGACAATCCAGCCATGGCCGCTGCGCCACTATTTCAGGCAGTTCAGGAAAGCCCCCGCGGCCGGCAGCAAATCACCCTGTCACCAGGAACCCGGCCGTGGTTGGCCGACCTGCTCATACCATGACATCGACCGCAGCCAGCGATTTCGAACAGTTGCTGCCGCACCGGCCACCCATGCGAATGCTGACCGCTATCCTGGCGCAGAACACAGTCGACATACATTGCGCCAGCGTGATCGATGCCCACAACCCACTGCTGCATGACGGGCTATTTCCCGTCACCGGGGGGCTGGAACTGCTGGCGCAGGCCGCGGGCATCCTGCTGGGAGCCCGTTCGCCCGGCAACACAGCCCGACCCGGCGCCATCGTACAAATAAAATCTTTCCACCTTGAGCAGGTAAGTATCCCAGTAAGTGCAGAACTTCACATCCACGCCCACTACCAGGCTGGCAGTGCAGATGCCGCGTTATTCGAAGGCAAGGTGACTTTCGATGACCGGTGTTTCTTTACCGGCAGCTTGATGATCGCATTACTTCCTGGAGAAACCAAATGACCCACAAGGCCCTCGTTACCGGCGGCAGTGGTGGTATCGGCGGAGCAATCGCCGAACAGCTGGCGGCGGACGGCATGCAAGTATGGATACACTACCGCAATAACACTGACCGTGCGCAGCAGGTCGCGGACCGGATCTCAGCGCACGGGGGAACAGCATCGATTACCGGTTTTGATGTTACTGATCCGGAACAAAGCCGGCAGGTGCTGGAGACCCTACTGGCCAGCGAGGGCGTCATTGATGTGGTCGTACACAATGCAGGTATCACCGCCGATGCGCCTTTCCCCGGGATGGGAAAAGACCAGTGGCAAGACGTGATCGACACCAGTCTGCATGGTTTTTTTCATGTCACCCAACCGCTGATCATGCCAATGATTCGCCAGCGCTGGGGACGCATTGTCAGCATCTCATCCATAGCCGCCTTGCATGGCAACCGCGGTCAAACGAATTATGCCGCCGCCAAGGCCGGGCTGATCGGCGCCACCCGGTCACTGGCCAAGGAAGTGGCAAGCCGTGGTATTTGCGCCAACGTCGTTGCCCCCGGCTTTGTCGATACCGGCATGATCAAAGACATCCCGACCAACCTCATCAAGGAGATCGTACCCATGAAACGCGCCGGAAGTACCGCGGAGATCGCTGCGGTCGTCGCCTTCCTCTGTTCTAACGCCGCCTCCTACATCACCGGCGAAGTCGTCAATGTCTCGGGAGGAATCATCTAATGACCATACCGAATTATGACGTCATCGTGGCCGGTTCCGGGCCGGCCGGTTCCACCGCGGCTACCCTGCTGGCCCAACGGAACCACAAAGTCTTGATCATCGAACGTAGCAGACACCCGCGTTTTCATATTGGCGAATCCATGCTACCGCTGAGTACACCGGTGTTTAACCGCCTGGGCATCCAATGGGATAGAAAAAGATATCTGCACAAGAATGGCGCTCAGTTTATCGACGAAAAGGGCGGTCAACAGGTGCGTTTCTGCCTCAATGGACAGTATCAGCCCTACCAGGTGGAACGTGCCTGCTTCGACCATATGCTGGTCAACAACGCTGTTAGTCACGGCGTCGAATTGCAACAGGAGGAATCGGTAAGGGCCGTCGATATCGATACCGACAGCGTACAAGTTACGACCGACCTGGGACGATACTGCACACGCTACCTCATCGATGCAACCGGGCGCAGCACTTTGATGGGCAGAAAGCAGACTGGGATCGAACGCATCGAAAACCTGGGCCGTTTTGCACTCTACACCCACTACCGTAATGCAAGCAGCACAACCGCCCGTGAGTTGTACCTAGCAGGCGACATCAAGGTCCTGATGGTGGATATCGGCTGGATCTGGATCATTCCCCTCATCGATAGCCGCCTAAGCATCGGACTGGTGGTGCAACAACCTATCGACTCGTCACAACGCGGCGCGGCACTCTATGAACATTACAAGAATGCCTCTCCCATCCTCACTGAATTGCTGGCAGGCGCGGAACAGGAGACGGCAGTACGGGCCGAGGCGGATTTCAGCTTTATCAACACCCGCCGCCATGGCCGGCGCTATGCCTGTTGCGGTGATGCCGCCGGCTTTCTCGACCCGATCTTCTCCTCCGGGGTCTTCCTGGCCGTCACCAGCGCCGAAAGGGTCGCTGACCGCATGCACCCGGCACTGGCTAACGGTACCGAAGGTGATCCGACACTACATGCCGCTGACGATGACCACTACAACCTGGGCTTTCGTTCCATGCAACTGTTCGTAGAACGCTATTATCAATACGACATGGTGCACCATTTGTTCTTTGAAGCCGACCGTAGCGAGGACATCAAGAACGACATCGCAGCATTGTTGTCAGGCGACTTGTGGCGCGGTAACAATGAGTTTCAGCGAATGTTACTGGAGGGTCGGCAGAATAGAGGGCCAGGGGCACGGCGTGGTTTGTAGGGGGTAGTTATCCTGTTTTACTGTTTATAATTTCAGTCAGGTTAGTTGATTCGAATTTTATAGCATAAAACTATGCGAGAACTGGCCCCGCAATCAACCCCAGTACTGCACTGCTATTATACCAGTACCAATCAAACACCACCCTCAGCAAAGAATACTCAAACAGCAACCGTTGCTGATCCAGCGAATACTGACGATAGTGAGCAATTGTTGCTCAACTTTAATAAACTCTCCAGTGAAATAAGCAGGTCACTATGTCTGTGGCCAGTGGCTTATCAGAATCTCCCTCAATTCTCGAAACTGTGCATCGCTGATTTCATTAACCTGCATCAATAAAGGCGGTTTGGGCCAGGTATGGTCGACAAAGGTCAAACCGCAGACTTGACGTTCCTGGGCATACCGGGGGATGACGTGAAAATGCACATTATTGTCTACCATCATCAATGCAAGGTAATTGATTTTGTCGAAAGCAAGACTTTTGCGCAGGGCCTTTTCCAGGTCCGCGGTAACCTTAGTAAGCTCTGAAAATTGCCATTCCTCAACCTCCGCCATGCTTTGTGCCTCTCCCTTCAAGGCAAGGATCAGTGAGCCCGCCGTTACTTGCTTGGGGCGCAACAAAACGACCCAATGCCGGTATTCCTTCAACAGGGTGTTCGGATAACCGAATTTTGTTATGGTTTCATTAGGCATAGCATTCGTCTCTCGGTAAAATTTGTTCAAGGACTTTACACGTCCTTGTTTGAATAGAGAAGGGGTCAGAAGTATGAAATAAGAGGCAAGATTTTGGGGCCAACTGGTCGAATCGCAGAAATAGTGACTGCCTGGATTATTCTGAATGGGGAAGAAAACCCTAGGAGGCTGTCCGAGAATAGGGGCCGTAGCGAGGGGAAGCCATTTTGAGCCGGATTTTTCGATTAAATAAGGCGAATATTAGCCACTGAAGTTTCACCCTTATTCCTTACGCAGCGAGCCTAAGGATAGAGCGAATCAAATTATTACTAACGGGTTTGTGTGAATGGGCCAAAACCTGCTTAAATTCAGGTTTAGTAATATCTTGAGCGATGAGGTGTTACAGATCAGAAAAGGTGAAGTGGATTATGGTCTTACTGGAGTGTCGATGCTGGGGTTTTTCAGGCAATCGAGCCGCGTAAATCCATGCAAGCGTCATCGCCATCATAGCGAAGTGCCAGTGATTTGTCACTGCTGTAAAAGTAGTGGCTTGACCATGGGTACTACCGAGGTCGTGTTTGAGCTCTTTGAAAGCGGCCTCAATTTTCCAACGCGCGCCATAAGTGGAAATGATTTGTTCTACGGACAACGTAAGGTCAGTGGTGAACAACGCCACCCATTGGGTTCTATGATAGACCCACACCACGCGCACTGGGCACTTGAGGGTTTTAAGCATAAAGCACTGCGAAACCACTTGCACCTCTCGGCGTTTACCATAGAGGTTGACCTGGCGGGATTGAGCGGTGCGTTTTAGACGCCGAGCAAGGGTGCGAACGTTGCCGCGTTTTTTCCCATATTTTCGTGGAGCACCGCGGCGTTTGGCTCGCTTGGGTTTGGGCAGGTCAAACAGGTTGATATTGGTCCGCAGCCTGGACAACACATCAACCCGGTGACCGAGTCGTTCACGAAGGGGTTTAAACAGCCCTCGATTGCCGAACCAGCTATCGGTCACCACAAGTAAGGGCAGCCCCTTCCAAGTCGAAGCCACTGAGTCGATGAGCTCTACGGCCTGTTCGAGCTTGGTTTTGAAGGTCTTGCCCACCGCATTTTTGGGGCGATAGAAGGCATAGTGTAGA
>JAAEPA010000701.1 GCA_024222475.1 Gammaproteobacteria bacterium
CAAGGGGCAAGGAACAGAGGGAGGAGGGGGCAAAGGCACAGAGGCACAAAGCCCCTTTTCCCCGGGACAGGCCGGGCTGGGTGCCCCCGACTGCGCGTCCCGGTCGGATCCCGCTAGCCCGCTAGCCGCCTTGGCGGCTCAATGCTGAAAATTTGAGTCAAGGATTGTAAAGTGGCACATAAAAACCCCTTACCCCAAAGAAGAGCATTCAAAACTGACAGGACGTAGGTTAGTGAGAGGCGGTTGCCTGGGTTGGCGCATTGATGTGTTGCGTCGGCGGTGGCCGTATTTAGGCCTCGTGGTGATGAGACGTCCTGCATCCGTTTATGTGGGGGGTGTTCTACGCGGCCATCCGGGAGTCGACCAGAAGACGGTCGATTCCCTTTTCCAGATCCCTGAGTCCTTTAGGGATTATTCTCGGAGAATCAGTGGGGGGCGGCAAATCTCCCTGGCAAGATAATGCGGGACGGATCACCCGGGAATAGATCTTGGTGAAAAAGGCCGCAACCTTGATCCCTTTGTCGGTGACCCGATATCGTAGCGAGTTACCGAGTCTTTTGATCAAGCCATGGAGCCTGAGACGCCTGAGATCGTAGGTCATTCTTCCCGGCTTGTATTTGGCTGGGTCCTCGCCCAGCAGTTGTGCAACGCACAGACGCAGATCGCGATTCCGGAAGCCATTGGGAAGCGTGAGAAACAAACATAAAGCGTTCATTAGGGCCATGACCCGCTCATCCCCAAAACGCAAGGCCGAAGCACGTTGCTCATCGACAACGATTGGTGAGCTCACCGAATGAAATACCTTGTCCCCGATCATGCAGTCATGACTGAGTTTTTCGACGTTCAACAGACGTCTGTTGGCAGAGAAACCGATTTTTTTCAGTGCCGGAAGATTGCACAGCCGTCGACCGATCGCGAAGTCCTTGGTATTGTTGATCACCGTTTCGGTGCGCAGAGCTCGTCCTTGTTTGAAATATTGTTTGATTCGGGACCACTTGTAGTATACGTTGAGGGAGGGCAACACCCCCTGAGAAATAACTCGGGTCTTGAATTGAGAGGGCGTCCTTTTGGTAATGCGTCGATCAAAGATCAGCTGGACCTGTTCGGGTCGCCCCAAATCGAGATGGTCTGCGATGACTTCCTCGAACAATTGCCGGCCTGCCATGGGACGATCGAAGACATGAGTCAGGGCAAACTCGGCTTGAACGATGGAAAGATTGTAGACGTATCCGCATTGCTGGATCTCTTTAGTGAATGGATGGGGAAGCCGTTCCTGCCATTTGAGAAAGACCTCTTCGATTTTGTGTTCATCGAATTCATGACAGAGCTGTTGTAACCGGTTGGGATCAGCGCAACTGAGAATCCCGTTATCCAAGCTCTCGTATTCGATCCCTTCCTTGGCCAACTGCCTTTTCAGCCATTCGTGGCCATTCAAACAAATCTTCATCCCATAGGGGAAGTAAGAACAGAACTTGAGAAACATGGGCCCGAAGTCTTCATCAACCAAATAGTAATAGTAGTGGTTGGGCATTGCTGTCCCTCGAACGACCCATGGGTAACGTATCCCTGCTTTGGTCCAGCGTGTTTCAGTCCTGAAGACGGATGCTTTTTCCTGGGCTTTGCCAATATAGAGGATGCCCTCTTTGCCTTGGAAAGACGCGAGTTTGGCTTGAGTGAGGTTGTCTTTGCGCTGCTTTCGGCTGAATTTGAGAAGCTCTACGTCTTCATCTTTGGCAAATCTCTCGATTCGTCTGACAAAGTCACGGGTCATCTCACTCACTGCCGTGGTTGATACTACCGGCATCCCGAGAATCTCACGGATGAAGTAGGCGAACATACCAGGTGCCTGTAATCTGGGAATATAGCCGTTGAGATAGAGCCGGTCGATTTGTTCCACTTCCAAAGTGGCATGATTTTTCAAAATTTCACTCACGTTTTTTGCTACCATTAATCTGCCTCCGGGATGCACGGCTTGAAGCCACCAACCGATATCGGTTTGATATTGAGGTAACCAAGGTTATCTTACAGCATTCCCGGAGGTTTCCCGTATTCCTGAGGTGATTCCTCCAGCACGCTTGAGGAGAATCGACTCCTCAGCCGTCAAGGCAGAGTCCCAGAACCTCTAAGGAAGGCAGGAAGCTAGGAATTCAGGAAAATGCTGGAATATGAACACCTGACAGAGCGAATCATCGGTGCGGGCATTGAGGTTCATCGTACACTTGGTCCCGGCTTTCTGGAGTCGATCTACGAAAAGGCCCTGACCATCGAGTTAGGAAAAAGGGAATTAGGCCACATTCGTCAGCTTTTGGTTCCGGTGTTTTACAGTGGCGTTGAAATCGGGCAACATCGCCTTGACCTTTTGGTTGA
>JAAEPA010000702.1 GCA_024222475.1 Gammaproteobacteria bacterium
CAGTCTTTTTGACGGTCTCTATACGTTAATAGTTCGCGCCGATGTGACAAATGGGCACTTTGAGCCCTCTACGATCAAAATCCCATACGCATATAATCGATGCCATAGCATCGATAACGTATAACGTATGGAAACAAGAATAGCAGTTGATCTTAAAGTATTCAGACGCCGCTCCGGTCTCAGCCAAGCTGATGTGGCGCATCTCTTGGGTGTCCATCGCACTCAGGTATCAAAGTTTGAGCGCGGCGTGCGTGAGCCGTCCATTGAGCACGTGACCATTCTGTGTCTGATCTACGGCTTGCGTTTGCCCGACTTTTGTGTGGCGGCCCGGCCGCAGTTTGAAACGGTTTTGGCAGAGCGATTGCAGACGCTTCCAGAAGATGAAAGGAATACCACTGAAACCGCCCGGGTGCAGACTATACAGACACTCACCGAGCAATTAGCAGATCTACCAGCGGCGTATGGCGTTTAGGCCGCGTTACGTGCTCTCAATCGCCGTCTGTGCATCCAAGGTCGGCTATGTTTTTCTGATTGACGGTACACCCTACGACTGGGGCATCTCCCTGCAGGCCAATGCCTCGACCACAGCGGCCCAAGGATTCACCACCGAGTGGATTGCATAC
>JAAEPA010000703.1 GCA_024222475.1 Gammaproteobacteria bacterium
GCCGACGCGGTAACCACTTGTATGCCCCGCCCGGCACGGCGTGATATCTCTTTGGCATTACGCATAAGAACATTGATAGTACCGCAACCGACGGTACCCAGACCCAGCAGCCCAACCTTCACGGGTTTCAATCCCGACTCTCCTCTCAAATATGTTTTTTATGATACCTACAGAACAGTCCTTACCAGATCATGTCTCCAATATCTGATCTTGGCGGAACATCTTGCGTATGCCCCGGATGGCCTGCCGAGTGCGATGTTCGTTCTCGATCAAGCTAAAACGGACATGATCATCGCCATATTGGCCGAAGCCCACTCCCGGGGACACAGCCACCTTGGCCTCTCTGAGCAGTAGCTTGGTAAATTCCAATGAGCCCATGTCGCGGTAAGGTTCAGGTATTGCTGCCCAAACGAACATAGTCGCCTTTGGTTTTTCAACCTTCCAACCGATATTATTCAACCCCTCACACAGGACATTACGGCGATCGTAATAGGTCTTGCGAACCTCATCCACACAGTCCTGAGGTCCCTCAAGGGCAGTGATGGCCGCCACCTGTATCGGGGTAAACATGCCATAGTCAAGATAAGACTTGATGCGTGCCAAGGCATCGACCAGAACGGTATTACCACACATGAACCCTACGCGCCAACCGGGCATATTGTAGGTCTTGGACAGGGAATAGAACTCCACCGCAAGATCCTTTGCACCCGGCACCTGGAGGATCGACGGTGCCTGGTAACCATCGAATACGATCTCCGCGTAGGCGATATCATGTACTACCCATATCCGATGTTCGCGTGCGATCTCGATCACCCTTGCAAAGAAATCAAGCTCTACACATTGTGTCGTAGGATTACCCGGAAAATTCAGGATCAGCATCTTGGGTTTGGGCCAGGAATCCTTAATACCCTTTTCAAGCTCAGCGAAAAAATCCGCCGTGCTGGTCATCGGAACATAGATGACCTCGGCTCCGGCGATAACGCAACCATAGGGGTGAATGGGGTAGGCCGGATTGGGGACCAGTACGGCATCGCCCGACCCTAAGGTGGCAAGGCTCAGATGGGCCAGCCCCTACTTGGAGCCGATGGTCACTATCGCCTCGGTCTCCGGATTGATATCGACATTGAATTTGTTCTTGTGCCAGCCC
>JAAEPA010000704.1 GCA_024222475.1 Gammaproteobacteria bacterium
AAAAACAGAATACTCACCGCCAGGCATGCACTCTACCCTGATGGACAGCAACCCCATTCGATCGAAGTGCGTTGGTGTCATCTTACCGGTTCCGCGCGGAGTTGGCGATCAGCAAGCCTTGTTGAATGGGATAGAAGTAATGCATTCGATGTCGCGCTTATTGAGTGCGAATTCCCTGAAAAAGTCGATCGGTTCGGCATTCCTTCCGAAGATAAACCTTCTGAAACCATGCACTGGTGCAGCGAGGGATTTGCCCGTGCGGGGAAATTGAACGATGAAGAGTGCCGGCCGGTGGGGATGCAAGGGAAAGGTCTTTTCCATGGCGGACAACGCGACCGAATTTGAATTGGGTGTCGACTATGAGGTGAAGCGAGACGTGCAGTGGCAAGGTGCCTCCGGCAGCCCGGTATTCGTTGACAGTAAAATCATCGGAGTGATCGTTTCCTACCCGTCGAACTTCGATGCTCGCAGGCTTAGGGCTATACCGCTATGGCAGCTGTTGTTACAGTCGGGATTTTGTAAAGCGATCGGCTATGGTGAACGAAAAGAAAGGCTGGATTGGGCGCGCAGGGAGATCGCCTCTATTCTTCATGCCTCGCCAGAAGTCTCCAATGAACTCGCTGCCAGATTCGAATCGGTAGATGTTGTTACTCAACACCGGGCTGATCATCTGGCTGACTGTCTGCTGAAGCTCACTCTCAAACAGTTTCTCGGGGTGACTAAGCAAGTCACGGCAGCACTGTCACAAAACGCAACAATGCCAGCGGTAATTGGGGTCAGGAAGGTAGTCAATGTCGTCCTACCTGCCGTGTTTAATCACGGGATCGTTGAATGGGTGCGCAGCCTCAAGTCAGACTTAAGCTATGCTACTGTCAGCATGCCTGTAGCTACGAAAACGTTGGCTGAGATAATCATGGCTGGGGTGGATAAAAGAGCCGCCCGGTTCAGGCCACTCGCACCCGGTGAGACGCTGCCAGAAGGAATATTTAATATTCCAACTCCGCCTGAAGGAGGTGTCGATGAATCTGGCGTCAGATTCGAGAGTGCCTTTCATGAGCAGATTATAGACAAATTCGTTGGCATGGAAGTCCGTAGTCAAAAGCGCGATCAAAATACTCTTATTGGAATGGCGGCAGATGAGCTCGAGTATCTTTCCGAGGATGAATCTAAAACGCGATACTTCATCTATACCTTGCCAACGGATAACTCGACACGACAGATCTGCGAGAATCGGATTCGAGCATTGAAAAGCTGCTACCCGTCACTTGTGTTCATCAACCTCAGTGATGATGAAGACCAGTTGAGGCAGGAATACAAACAATACCGGCCACTTCATGACATATTTAAAACATAATCTCAAGAAGATAAATGAAATTTCTAGAAATAGAACCCGATACCGAAGTCAAACTGGCGGTAAAAGGCGCTCTGCCGGAGCGTGTGCATGTATTCGACAAGGACTCTATCGATGCCGTCAATGCGGCACTGGCGGCCAAGCGGCCGCTATTGGTACGTGGCGAACCAGGGATTGGGAAGAGCCAGCTTGCGCGCGCGGTCGCCAAGATACTCAAGCGGGCCTTCGTGCAACACGTGATCGATTCTCATTGTGAGTCTCGTGATCTCCTATGGTATTACGATGCCGTTCAGCGTCTTGCCGATGCTCAACTGATTAGCGCCGTAGGGGAAACTCAAGCTCGCGAACAGATCGTAAAACGACTGGATGTCGGTAATTACCTCCATCCCGGCCCATTGTGGTGGGTCTTCGATTGGAACAGTGCAAAGACACAGGCCCAGAAGGTGAAGGTTTCAGCACCGCCACAGGAAGAAGGGGGCAACCCGAAGAATGGCAGTGTACTGCTCATCGACGAGATCGACAAAGCTGAGATGGATGTCCCCAACGGCCTGCTGGAAGCGCTCGGCGAAGGGCAGTTCACGCCCATGGGTTGGCGAGAACCGATTGTTGCTTCAGATATCCCTCCATTGGTAATCATCACCACCAATGAGGAATGCGCCTTGCCCAATGCCTTTTTGAGACGCTGTCTGGTACTGCAGCTGAAATTATGCGATGAGGAATCGGAGTTGGTCCCAACACTCATCAAACGAGGGCGGGCTCATTTTGAGATGCTCCATGAGGATGTGCTCGCGCAGG
>JAAEPA010000705.1 GCA_024222475.1 Gammaproteobacteria bacterium
AAAGTTCAAATTGGACTGGACAAGCCAGGAAAGGGCGGTTATATCCGGCCTTCCTTTTGGTTCCGGGTGTGTAGCTCAGTTGGTAGAGCAGCTGACTCTTAATCAGCGGGTCCACGGTTCGAGCCCGTGCTCACCCACCAAAATAATCAATAAAATCAATTATTTGAACAATAAGATTCTGTTGTGATGTTCCGGATATGAAAATTCGGAAGGATATCGGAAGATTTATTTGCGAAACATATTTAGTGAGGATAAACCCTTCAATTCCAACGAGGACCAAACCGCACGGCATTTCCGAAAATCTGTGGCATTAAAAAATGCCTTATTCGTTTTCGCCTCTGTGGCTTTTTGCAATGTGATACCGAGTGTCGGCATTAAATGGCGAGATTGGGGGGCAAGTGGAATTCGCTTCGTAACGAGCACATGACCGCAGTGCAGACTTCGCTGCCACCAGTGCAAATGGCGGTTTCGGCCCATGGCTGCCGTTCAGTGGCCTTCGTGCCGACGGCCGCAAAGGGCGCAAATCCGGACATAAGCTTAATTTCGGCTACGTGCCAAAATAGCTATCATTCGTTGAGTTTGCAGAGAACGGCAGGACCGAGCCCAAACCTACCGCGGTCGAATAGGCGGCGTTCTGCGAGCGCAGCATAAACACAGCTATGATCGCGGACGATTGCTGTCGTTCGTGCTCAAAGCCTCGACAGACGGAATCAGCCCCGAAGCGGTCATGCCTTACGGCCGGTGAAGGTGGTGAACGGTCATTCGCGGCCTCTTCTTCAACACCGTCTTTGCGCGGTGAAGCCTGGATCTTCAAAAGGCTGACATCTGAATAACCGGGTTATGGGGAGCGGCCTATTCTCTATAGGCAAGGCCGCGCCACCTTTTCATATCATCACGTGAGCAAAGCAGCTTTCTGCTTAGGAGGCTTCCGCCATTACGGCCTGCCTCAGTTTGTCCTCTTCTCGCAGGCAAGCTGCAAATGCCGAGTGCGCTTTTCCGCGCTTTACATATGCAGCCATTTGGGGCCAGCGCTTCTCGTCAATCAGGTATCCGCCATATTCTGCGTTGATGAATGGGGAAATGATGCTGATATCAGCGGATCCCAATTCTCCAAACAGGAAACCGTCGCCGGGCACGCGCGCTTCGAGGTAGTCAAGGATTGGGGGCAGTGTTTCATTGATGGCTTTTGCCACGACCTCCTCGTCGGTCGGAATTTTGAAGTAGTAAGGGTTCGCCATGCGTTGCGTGAACAGCGCGCCACATGGTGGGAAGACGACCGACCCGCCATATTCCGTGAACCAGCGGCTCAAGGCGCGGTCTTTGGGATTTGACGGCATCAGTGCGTTGTCAGGAAACTTTTCGTCCAGATATTCCATGATGATGGCAGAGTCGGAGAAAGCAAAGCCCTCGTCCTCGAACGCGGGGATCAAGCCCATCGGGCTGATCTCAAGGAACTCAGGGGTTTTGGTGCCGGGCATTACCGGGATGTTTTCAAATTCGAGGCCCTTTGCGTTGAGGGCAACGACTACCTTGCGGACGTTCGGGGATATTATTACGCCGTGAACTTTCATTTTGAAGTCTCCTGTTTGGGTTGGTGAAGTTGGGTTTCGGTCATAGCGGCCCGGTTCACGCGCTTGTTGTGCGGTGGTGGCGGGTCTCGAATTTTGGTACTTTGCAGCGGGTTTGGTTGACGCGTTACCAGTCGTCCCGAACGCGGCGGAGATTGACAAACACCGTTTCCGGATCCTCGTTCATGTCGGGAAATCGCTCTTTGAGACTAGCTGTGATTTCCTGGTTGTCTAAGCGGAAGAACGGGTTCATCTTTTTCTCGATGGCCATCGTCGTGACCGACCGGTCTTCCGGGCTTTGATCGCCAACCTTGGCCAGCAATTGTGTGGCAAAACCGTTGTTCGGTTCGACCGACAATGAAAACTTCAGGTTATTGATGATGTAGTCATGGCCGGGATACACGTTGGTTTCGTCGGGTAAGACTGAAAGTTGCTCGACAAAGGTTTTGTACATGTCGTGCGGATCGCCGCCGAACCGACAATTGCCCGATCCTGCGTTGAACAAGGTGTCACCACTAAACAGCGATGGCGTGCCGATTTCGGACGCAAGGCAAACATGCGCTTTGGTGTGACCGGGCGTGTCCAGCACACGCAGTTTGACTGTGTTTCCAACTTCAATGGTTTGCCCTGCGAGCAAGGGGATGTCGACATTGGGAATGGTTGCCATGGCGTTGATATGGGCGTGTATCTTTGCGCCAGTGGACTCAACGATTTCCGGGTTGCCCTGGATATGGTCGAAGTGCTCGTGCGTGTTTACAATTTTTGTAATCGTGAGGCTTTGCCGCTTGGCCTCCGACAAGCATTTCTGCGCATCCAGAGGGTCCAGAACAATCGCCTCGCCGTTTTCTTCGCATGCGATCAGATGGCAGTAGTTGCGTAGCGTATTGTCCATGTACAATCTGGAAATTTTCATTTTGGTCCTCGTTCCTTTTGGCGCACGGGTCGCTGTGATCGATTGGCCCTGAACCAAAGTTAGGACGTGACAAATGCCCTCGTAAGCGCCATTTTGGCCAAAAAGGGTCCGATTAAGACATGAGTGATGTGAAAAGGGTCGTTATTCTCGCCGCTGACAACAGCGTGTTGTCCTCAATTGCGTCGCCGATGGATATGTTCCTTCAGGCGGGGGTCCTTTGGAATGTGGCGATGGGGGCCAGACCGAACCCCTTGTTTGATGTGGAAATAGTGACCGCTGATGGGAACCCGGTGACGGCGGTCAACAACTTTCCCGTAGTGCCTAAACGCGCCATGAGTGAGGTTGATACCGCTGATTTGGTCATTGTTCCGTCACAGGGGTTCTTTTTTGATCCCAGCACAAGCGACCATCACCAAAGAATTGAGTGGTTGAAGGGCATTCACGAACGCGGTTCTGATCTTGCGAGTGTATGTGCGGGCGCGTTCACTTTGGCCTCCACAGGCTTGTTGGACGGCAAGACAGCTACAACCCACTGGAGCATGGCAAAACAATTCAGGAAACAGTTTCCCGAAGTCGACCTGCGAACCGATCTCCTGGTGACGGACGAAGAACATCTGTTTTGCGGCGGCGGAATATCGGCAGAGCTGAACCTGTCTTTGTATCTGATCGAGAAATACTGTGGGCGCGAAATCGCCTTGCAAAGCGCAAGGTGCACGCTTGTTGATCTGGATTGCATCACACAATCACCGTTCGCCGTATTTACCCCTGAAAAAAATCATAGTGATAAGCTGGTTCTGGATGCGCAGGAACACGTGGAAAAATCTTATCACGGCAATGTGGATGTAGAAGCCATAGCGGCGGACGCGGGAATGAGTGTGCGTCAATTCAATCGGCGCTTTAAATCCGCAACCGGGGAAACCTTTAACGGCTATCTGCAACTGGTGAGGATCGAAGCGGCCAAAGCCGATCTGGTCAACACCGGCCTTCCTTTTGAGGAAATCTCGCTCAAAGCGGGTTACGAGAACGTGAGCTTTTTCCGCAGAATCTTCAAAAAGAGCACAAGCATAACACCGGCTGAATATCGACGGAGATTTGGGAACCATTAAAGACTCAAGGGTAACAAGGCGTTTGGACCGGGACGGGTCAATCGCCACCTGATGGGCGAAGAGCCGGTTTGGGCTGTTCGCCACAGTTTGCAAAGACCGTCTCCTGCGCATAACCGACGTTGGCACAGATCGCGGCGAAGTTCGCACTTCCGCCCTTCTTGCAAGGTGCCGCGCAGACAAAGCAAAATGCTATGCAATCGCAGCAAATGGCTGGAAAGTCGCGCCTTGCCGTCATTCGACTTGGATGAAGCGAGTGGCAGCTTCGGGTCAACGAGAGCCAGTTTTGGGGCGAAATCTTCGGCTGCTTTGGGGTGTGGATTCAATTGATCGCTGCAACACACTCTGCAAACTTCTCAGCCGGTGTTTGATATTGCAATGTCTTTCTTGGCCTTTCATTGAGCTGGCGGGCGACGGCACTGAGCTTGGCTTGTGAGTGGAGGGAAAG
>JAAEPA010000706.1 GCA_024222475.1 Gammaproteobacteria bacterium
TAGCCGCTAAAAACATTCAAACATCCTGTTCATCCTGTTCATCCTGTCAAAAAAGGGGTTTCGCTCTAAAATCAGAATTAACGCGAAGTTCCACGCAATCAGCACTAAACCAAATGTCACTATTTCCATCATATTAATAACCTGTTTCACTTCTATAAACATGGATATAGCGCACAAAGGAGGTTCAGCATTCATGACTTCGCAGACGATCCTTGAAATTTTAGAAAAGAATATAAAAACTATTTTTGCAAAACTCACCACAGAGGAAACTCAACAGTTTGTCCGGTGTCTGTCTGACATTGCTCACGCTGAAAACGCTGAAAAGACAGAAGATGCGATGGACAGACTCTACGATTTCTGTATAGTGGTGTCTTTTTTGAAAGAGCTGTTGAAACACACAGGCGAGCCTTTGGTGTTTGAGAGAGGGAAACAAATTCTTGAACCCATGACCGAGAAAGAAAACGAGGTTCATTTCATTGCAAATCGCCTGATTAAAGCCATTGATACATCTATGAGCTGCGAAGAAAGACGAAGAGACATAAAAAGAGAGAAAACCCAGGAAGAAAGAAAAGGAAAAAGGAAAACCTGGTTGCTTCGCGCCTTCATGTCTTTGTGGCGAAAAAAACACAACCGAATTGCGGAACCGTGCAGCTATCATTACCTCTTTTCGTGTATTCCAGGCGGCGAATTAGAGGAGGTTCAGGCCGTTGCAGCAGAAATCGCCGCGCCCTTACAGCAAACATATCAACTCGATCAGGACACCACAAACCAGATCAGACAACCGAGCCTCGATATCATCCCGTTAACCCATTGTGCCAACGAGAACAGCCAAACCTATCTGCTGCAATTTTTTCGCGTACACGATCTGCTTACGACCATCCTCACCTTGAATCGAACCGATAAGAGGGAAAATTCGCTGGAATATTGGACGCGGACGCGGACGCCGCATTTCCCTGACAGAGAGGATCGTATCGGGCAAACCAGCATCCTTTTTGCAAAGGCAAAGCCGGATGTTGCCCGTATCCAAAAGATTAGCAAAGACTGTCTTGATCGGGAACTCGATGAAACCATACCCTCCTGCCGGTGTGAAAAGGGGTGGCTCTATTTTTTGGGACAGTGCTCCGCTGAGCGATCTGACCCACGACAATCGGACATCTACATTCTCTTAATGCCGAAAAAATTAGAAAAGGGCGACCGGTTTTTGAGCCATTCATTCCCGATCCTGGAATCTCTTCGCCAAACCCTGGTCTACGAAGAAGAACAAGCCTGGATGCTGAAAGCAGGGTGGAGAAATGGGCTTGCCAACATCAAAAAACTGCTTGAGGAGATTCAACCCGCATTGAACGAAGAACATCCTGATCTTGAAGGCGCGCAGGAGCAGTTGTTGCAAGTAGATGATTGGTTCTCCAGGATGCACCAGGATTTTTTCGTCAAAACCAGGAATCTGCTCAAGACGTTGGCTACTGGAACAAAAAATTTTACACGCTATCTTGCGGCCCTGCCGCTTCAGGATGATCGCTTGTTTGCACTGCTGCCGGGAAAGTTTGAGGGACTTCAAGAACAGATCCGCACAGATATTGAATATGCGGAAAATGATGCCTCAGCCTTAAAACAACAGTGGGAGAATCTGCGGCGCAAGTGGAATATGCTCGCGCAGAAGGCC
The DNA here is from genome assembly GCA_024222475.1 of Gammaproteobacteria bacterium. Classification (GTDB taxonomy): domain Bacteria; phylum Pseudomonadota; class Gammaproteobacteria; order JAAEPA01; family JAAEPA01; genus JAAEPA01. The sequence goes on from JAAEPA010000706.1 coordinate 1,664, forward strand.
GTCCAACAACAATTAGAGCCGCTGCCTGTGCGGATGTGGGAACGAGAATTGGAGGATCTCCGGGAGTATTATTCGCTTCTGCACGAGAGGGGAAGTCAGGCAGAAACACCGGAAGACGTGGCAAAAGGCATAACTTACGTGTTGAAGGAACTCGATGCCCTGTTTCAAACACACGTTGGGAAATGGATTCTGGTCAGCGCACGGATCGTGCTCGATGCCATGCTGCGAGTGCTGTACCGCAAACATTTCCATCACACCCGGGAACGCTATCCTGCGTTATTCAACATGATTAAACGCTGTTATGAGGAGAAAAACGCCTTTCCCGAGCATATCTACTATTCTATGGAGCACATCCGCGAGCTTGGAAACAGAGGGGCGCATCCCTTAGATTTTTCGGAACGGCAAAGCAAAGAGATTCTCTGCTCGCTGGCAACTGTGCTGGAATGGTATCTGCAAGAGAAAGGAGTGTAAAAATGACCCCTGAACGCATTCAACAATTGCTGCAAATCCTCTGGGATAAGGTAGAAAACACCGAAGATTTTCTAAAATTTGTTCAGACCTATGGTGATGAACTGGATAAAGATTTCCTGAATGGCATCGTCGCCACGATTGAAGGGGCACAAGCAGAAGATGATAAAGATGTCGCCGAATTTTTTACGCAGGCTTTGGATGATTTGCAGCCATTGGCACAGCAGGTGATCAAGTCTGATAGCGGAGAGAAAGGATTCATTGGTTGGCTGAAGCGTTGTCTGAAACCAATTACTCGCTTTTGGCGAAAAAGTACAGCCTCCAAATCTCTTGAAGAGCTTACAGCCGACGAAGCCGAAATTGCTTCCGAAGACGACTCTCTTCAGGAATTAATAGAACACTGCCCTAATGCTGCCTATCCACGTGCAATTGTCAATCTGCAAAGCGCTCAACAGATCGAAAATGATCACCTGATTATGTATTGTGCGCTTACACTTGGTGATGTTGCTCAAAAATATCGCCCATATCCCAAATTACAAGAAGCGATTAGCGCATACCGGCTTGCCTCTGAAAAAGCTTCAACCACTGGTGAGACTGAAGTATCTGCCAGAACGCAGCACAATTTGGGGGTTGCCTACAGCGACCTTTCTGTCGGATATCGGGATGCCAACCTGCGTCAGGCCGTCGCCTGCTATCAGAACGCCCTGTGTGTCTTCACCGAAACTGCCTTCCCGCAGAACTATGCCACGGCACAGAACAATTTGGGGACTGCCTACAGTAACCTTCCGGCCGGGGATCGGAATGCCAACCTGTGCCAGGCCATCGCTTGCTATGAGAATGCTCTGCATGTCTTCACCGAAACCGCCTTTCCGCAGGACTATGCCATGACGCAGAACAATTTAGGCACTGCTTATCAGAAGCTCACGCACGGGGATCGAGACAACAACCTGCGCCAGGCCATCGCCTGCTATGAGAATGCTTTGCGTATTCACACCGAAACTGCCTTCCCGCAGGATTATGCCACGGCGCAGAACAATCTGGGGGTTGCCTACAGCAACCTGCCCGCCGGGAATCGGGATGCCAACCTGCGCCAGGCTATCGCCTGCTATCAGAACGCCCTGCGTATTCGCACCGAAACCGCCTTTCCGCAGGACTATGCCAGTACGCAGGACAATTTGGGCTCTGCCTACAACCATCTCCCAACCGGAGATAGGGACGCCAACCTGCGCCAGGCCATCGCCTGCTATCAGAACGCCCTGCGCATCCGCACCGAAACCGCCTTTCCGCAGGATTATGCCATGACGCAGCACAATTTGGGTACTGCCTACAGTAACCTTCCGGCCGGGGATCGGAATGCCAACCTGGGCCAGGCCATCGCTTGCTATGAGAATGCTCTGCGTATCTGCACCGAAACCGCCTTTCCGCAGGACTATGCCGGGACGCAGCACAGTTTGGGCAATGCCTACAGCAACCTCCCGGCCGGGGATCGGGATGCCAATCTGCGCCAGGCCATCGCCTGCTATCACAACGCCCTGCGCATCTTCACCGAATCCGCCTTCCCGCAGGACTATGCCAGGACACAGCACACTCTGGGCGATGCCTACGGCGATTTGCCGACCAGGGATCGAGACGCCAACCTGGGCCAGGCCATCGTTTGCTATCACAACGCCCTACGCATCTTCACCGAATCCGCCTTCCCGCAGGACTATGCCAGGACACAGCACACTCTGGGCAATGCCTACGGCAACTTGCCGACCGGGGATCGGGGCGAGAACCTACGCCACGCCATCACTTGCTATCTCAACGCTCTGAGCATCCATACCAAGGAAACCTTCCCGCAGGACTATGCCAGAACGCAGAACGGTTTGGGCAATGCCTACGGCGACCTGCCGACCGGAGATCGAGATGCCAATCTGCGCCAGGCTATCGCCTGCTATGAGAATGCTCTGCATATCTTCACCGAAGCCGCCTTCCCACGGGAATATGCTGCAATACAGCACAATCTGGGTACTGCCTATGACAACCTGCCGACCGGGGATCGGACTGCCAACCTGCGTCAGTCTATCACCTGCTATGAGAATGCCCTGCGGGTCTACAGCGAAGCCGCCTTCCCACAAAACTATGCTATGACGCAGAACACTTTGGGCATTGCATATAGCCACCTCCCGGTCGGAGATCGGACTGCCAACCTGCGCCAGGGCATCGCCTGCTATCAGAATGCTTTGCGCATTCACACCGAAGCCGCCTTCCCACAAAGCTATGCCGCAACACAGCACAATTTGGGCACTGCCTACAGCGATCTGCCCAGCGGTGGTCGAGACGCCAACCTACAGCAAGCCATCGCCTGCTATCACAACGCCCTGAGGATCCGCACCAAAGCCGCCTCTCCACAGGACCATGCCGCGACGCAGATTGGTTTAGGCATAGCATATGCTGACCTCCCGACCGGAGATCAGGACGCCAATCTGTGTCTGGCCATCGCCTGCTTTGAAAATGCCCTGTATGTCTACACCCAAGTCGCCTTCCCACAGGACTATGCCAGGACGCAGAATAATCTGGGGGGTGCCTACAGCACCCTTCCGAGCGGAGATCGGGACGTCAACCTGCGTCAGGCCATCGCCTGCTTTAAAAAGGCCCTGAGCATCTACACCGAAGTCGCCTTCCCGCAGAACTATGCTATGACGCAGCACAATCTGGGCATTGCCCACAGTAACCTGCTCACCGGGGATCGAGGTGCTAATCTGCGTCGTGCCATCGCCTGCTATCGCAACGCCCTGCGCATCTACACCGAAACCGCCTTGCCGCAGGGCTACGCCATGACGCAAAATAGTTTGGGCAATGCCTACAGCGTCCTCCCTACCTGGGATCAAGACGCCAACCTGCGCCAGGCCATCGCCTGCTATCAGAACGCCCTGCGCATTCGTACCAAGGAAGCCTTTCCGCAGGACTATTCCGGAACGCAGCACAATCTGGGCAATGCCTACTGCAACCTCCTGACCGGAGATCGGGACGCCAACCTGCGCCGTGCCATCGCCTGCTATCAGGATGTCCTGTGCATTTGTACTGAAGAAGCCTTTCCGCAGGACTACGCCATGACACAAAACAGTTTGGGCAATGCCTACAGCGGCCTCTTGACCGGAGATCGGGACGCCAACCTGCGCCAGGCTATTACTTGTTATCAGAACGCCCTGCGTTTCCAACCCGAAGCGACCTTTCCGCAGGAGCGGGTGACTACACTCTATAATCTCGCGCTGGCCTACGATACCGATCCGCTTCATGACATACAAATGGCTTACACAGCCTGTGCTAAAGCGATTCGGGTGTTAGAAACACATGTGAGGGCGGTTTCCTCTGCTGAAACCCGCCGTGCTGTTGCCGAAAATCAGGCAAGGATGTATCATAAAATGGTATCCCTTTGTATTCATCTAAGGTATATGGAGGACGCGCTCAGTTTTGCTGAGCGGGGCAAAAGCCGGACGTTAGCGGAGATGCTGCACGCCGCACAGTTACAGCCTTCTGAGAGGGTGCCGGAAGAGATTCGTGACACATTTTTGAAGGTTCGGGACAAAATAGATGAATTGCGCTATCGACAGCAAGCAGGGGAACAAAACATGCCCCGCGATTTTGAGATCAGCACAGATCATGAAGATAAGGTCATTTTTCGTTCAGTCTCTTATGATATCGCCGCGCCGCAAGTGGACGTGTGGCTCCTTGTGAATGAACTTCATCAGGTGTATCAGGGCTTACTGCAACACATTCGTGACCTCGATCCTGAGTTTGCTGCGGCCGAACAGGTTCAGCCTATCAACATCCAGGAAATAGAGGCGTTGATTCCTGAAAACACTGTATTGGTAGAATGTTTTACAGGGATTGACGGAACGTGCATTTTTACCCTCAATGGCAAAGATGATCTCCGTAAAACCACGTTAGTGTTGAAAACATTAACGACAGATAAAGTAGAACGTCTTGTGAGAAATGAATGGTATGTCCCGTATTATGCCAGACAAGATATAGAGGCGACCCTGCACATGATTGCTGCTTACCTTACTGCAATGGCAACGACAACCGAAACACCTGAAGAACTCGCTCAACAAAAGGAGCAGAGTCTCGACGCAATTCGTATTGTTCAAGAAGACTTTGCCGAATGGTGTGAAGAATTAGGATTAGTCCTGTTTTCTGACCTTCAGCGTCTGGAAAGTTCCATTGAATCTGACCAATTCGATAAAGCTGCTGAAATCCTGGAATCGTTTGATAGAGAATTCTTGCTTTCAGAGCTTAACAAGGGCTGGCATATCACTCTTGAGCAGGTACCAGAGGCGCTTGCTGAAAAATTCTGGTACGCCAAAGATGAACATGGGAAGTCGCTCGCTCAATTGGTTGAACAAAGCAGGGCTGAACGGGTTGTCTTTATCCCACACAGTGGGTTGCATCTGCTACCACTGCATTTGATTCCCCTCACCCCCAACCCCTCTCCCAAAGGGCGAGGGGAGCCTGAACCTTCGCACGGGTTGCGGTTGCTCGACAAATACGAAATCGCCTATGCGCCTTCGGCCACGATGCTCCGGTTTGCGCTGCAACGAGAAAGACGTGATATGTCTCATCTCTTTGCAGTGACGAATCCGGATCGATCATTAGTGTTCACAGACGGGGAAGTGCAGGGAATTGAAATGTTGTTCGACAATCCTCAAAGCTTGTGGTACGAACAGGCGACGAAAGAGGCTGTCTACAAGCAAGCCACAGACGCCCAGATCGTGCATTTCAGTTGTCACGGCAATTTTCAGTTCGGCGATCCAATGGAATCATGCTTGAAATTAGTAGAAGATAATGATGAGACAAGGAATTTAACCCTGCGCGACATTTTTGCTAACCTCAAACTGCCGAACGCTGCGGCGGTAGTGCTCTCCGCCTGCGAAACCGGGATGGTGCAATTGGAAGCCGGGGATGAATATATCGGCCTGCTGAGCGGCTTTCTGTATGCCGGTGCGCCGACCGTGATCAGCAGTTTGTGGGTGGTTGACGATCTCTCCACCAGCCTGCTGATGAACCGCTGGTATGAGAATGTGTTACAGAAACAAATGGGCAAAGCCGCTGCCCTGCGGGATGCACAGCTTTGGATGCGATATTTGACGTATAAGGAATTAGTCGAGTACTTGGAACAGCATCCTCCCATCAGACAAGCATTACAAGCGAACGATTATGAACGCTGGCGTGGGTACAAACGCGCTGCCAAACACACTCCTGAGAAAAAGACGGAATTCCAGCATCCGTACCACTGGGGGGCATTTACGTGTAACGGAAGTTGGAAATAAGCTGAGATGAGCAAAAAAATATCTGAACACACGCAAACAGGGGCTACTCTGCAGGATTTCACAACCGAGGAAGCCGAAATTGTGGCGGAAATCCGTGCTCTATTTGAGTTGATGAAGCATGATCCCAATGCGGCCTATCTACGCGCCGTCGTCAATTTAGAGCGCGCCCAACAGACTGGTAATGACACTCTGATATATTGCTGTGCATCCGTCTTTGCTCTTGGTGCCCAAGGATGTCGTCCGTATCCCAAATGGGAGGAAGCAATTATCGCTTGCCGGCTTACTTCTGAGAAGGCATTGGCAATCGGTTATAATGAGGCATACGCTGCCGAGCAAAACAGCTTGGGGAATGCGTATCGTCATCTTCCGGTTGGGGAGCGGAGCGAGAACCTATACCAGGCCATCGCCTGCTATCATAACGCCCTGCGCATCCGCACCGAAATCGCCTTTCCCCAGGACTACGCCACAACTCAGAACAATCTGGGTGATGCGTATTTGCAACTTCCGACCGGTGATCGGAGTGAGAACCTGCAACAAGCCATCGCCTGCTATCACAATGCGCTGAGGATCTGTACCGAAGCCGCCTTTCCGCAAGACTACGCCAGAACGCAGCACAATCTTGGCAATGTATATCAACAATTATTGACCGGAGATCGGGGACAGAATCTGCACCAGGCCATCGCCTACTATCACAACGCGCTGCGGATTTACACCGAAGCCGCCTTTCCGCAGGACTACGCCAGCACGCAGCACAATCTGGGCGATACGTATCAACAATTACCGATCGGAGATTGGCTTAAGAATCTGCAACAGGCCATCGCCTGCTATCACAACGCCCTGCGCATCCGCACTGAGAACGCCTTTCCACAGGACTACGCCAGCACGCAGCACAGTCTGGGTATGGCGTACAGCAATCTGCCAACCGGGGATCGGGACGCCAACTTGCGCCGTGCCATCATCTGCTATCAGAACGCCCTGCGTATCCATACCGAAATCGCCTTTCCACAGGACTACGCCAACGCGCAGTGCAGTTTAGGCAATGCCTACTGCGATCTGCCGACCGGGGATCGTGACAAAACCCTGCGAGAAGCCATCGTCTGCTATCAGAACGCCCTGCGGATCTACACCGAAACCGCTTTTCTGCGCGACTATGCCTGTACGCAGAACAATCTGGGCACTGCGTACAGCGATTTGCCAACCGGAGACCGGGGAGAGAATCTGCGACAGACCATTACCTGCTATCAGAACGCCCTGCGGATCTATACAGAAAAGGATTTTCCCCAGGGTTATGCCATGACGCAGCACAATTTGGGCACTGCCTACCGCAACCTCCCGACCGGGGATCGGGATGCCAATCTGCGCCACGCCATCACCTGTTACAAGAACGCCTTGCGCATCCGCACCGAAGCCGCTTTTCCGCTGGACTATGCCAGCACACAGCACAGTATTGGCAACGCCTACAGTGACCTGCCGAACGGCGATCTGAACGACAATCTGCTCCGCGCCATCACCTGCTACAATGATGCCTTGCGCATCCGCACCGAAGCTGCTGTTCCGCTGAACTATGCTATGACACAGCACAGTCTGGGGAATGCATATCAGCAATTACCTGCCGGAGATCGAGACGAGAGCCTGCAACAGGCCATCGCCTGCTATCGCAATGCCCTGCGCATCTACGCCGAGGATAGCTTTCCACAGGAGTACGCTATGGCACAGGACAATCTGGGCAATGCCTATCAGCAATTACCAACCGGGGATCGGAGTGAGAACCTACACGAGGCTATCACTTGTTATCACAATGCCCTGCGTATTTATACCAAAACCGCTTTTCCTGAGGAATACGCCCGCACACAGAGTTATTTGGGGATGGCGTATGGTAGCATGCCGACCGGAGATCGAGAAAAGAATCTGCATGGTGCCATCACCTGCTTTCACAACGCCCTGCGTCTCTATACCGAAGCCGCCTTTCCGCAGGATTACGCGACTACGAAGATCAATTTGGGCACAGCCTACAGCGATTTGCCGACAGGGGATCAGAATGAGAATCTGTTCCAGGCTGTCGCTTGCTATGAAAGCGCCCTGCGTATCTACGCTGAAGCTGCTTTCCCTCGGGAGTATGCCGTCACGCAGAAAAATTTGGGCACGGCGTACCACCAACTATCGACAGGGAATCGAGACGAAAATCTGCGTCAGGCCATTGCCTGCTACGAAAACGCTTTACGCATCCGCACGGAAACCGCTTTTCCGCAGGACTACGCCAGCATACAGGCCAATTTGGGCACAGCCTACAGCGACTTGCCGACTGGGGATCGGAATGCTAATTTGCGCCGGGCCATCACCTGCTACGACAACGCTCTCCGAATCAATACCGCAACCGCCTTTCCATACAATTACGCCAGGACGCAGTTTAGTCTGGGCAATGCCTATCAGCAATTACCAACCGGGGATCGGGATGAGAATCTGCGCCGTGGCATCGCTTGTTACAACAACGCCTTGCATATCCTTACTGAAGCCACCTTTCCCCAGGACTATGCCGGCGCACAGACTAATCTGGGCAATGTCTACAACAATCTGCCGACCGGGGACCGGGGCAAGAACCTACGCCAAGCTATTATCTGCCACGAAAATGCCCTGCGGATCTACACTGAGGACAGCTTTCCGCAGAGCTACGCCAAAACACAGAACAATTTGGGTAATGCATATCTATACCTTCCAACCGGCGATCGGAACGCGAACCTGCGCCAGGCCATCGCCTGCTATGAGAATGCCCGGCGCATCTACACCGAAGCCGCCTTCCCACAGGACTATGCCATGGCACAGCACAATTTGGGCCTTGCCTACAGCGGCCTCCCGACCGGGGATCGAAACGCGAACCTGCGCCAGGCCATCGCCTGCTATCAGAATGCCCTGCGCATCCACACCGAAATCACCTTCCCGCAGGACTATGCCAACACGCAAAACGGTTTGGGCAACGCCTATAGCAACCTCCCGACCGGAGATCGGGATGCCAATCTGCGCCAGGCCATCGCCTGCTATGAAAACACCCTGTGTGTCTTCACCAAAGCCGCCTTTCCGCAGGAGCGGGTGAATACACTCTATAATCTCGCGCTGGCTCACGATTCCGCTCCCCTTAACGACAAACAAAAGGCTTACATCGCCTGTGCTAAAGCAATTCGGGTGTTAGAAACACATGTGCGGGCGGTTTCCTCTGCTGAAACCCGCCGGGCTGTTGCGGAAAATCTGGCAAAAATTTATCATGAGATTGTATCCCTTTGCAGTCGGATGGGTAATGCTGATGAAGCCATCAGTTATGCCGAACGGGGCAAAAGCCGCACCTTAGTGGAGATGCTGCACGCCGCACAGTTACAGCCCTCTGAGAAGGTGCCGGAAGAGATTCGAGACACGTTTTTGAAGGTACGGAATAAAATAGATAACTTGCGCTACCGGCAACAGGCAGGAGAGCAAAACATGCCCCGCGATTTTGAGATCAGTAAGAATCATGAAGACAGGGTTATTTTTCGTCCTGTCACCATTGATATCGCAGCGCCTCGAGTGGACGTGTGGCTTCTCCTGAATGAGCTCCAGCAGGTATATCAGGTCTTGTTGCAAAACATTCGTGACCTCGATCCTGAGTTCGCCGCGGCCGAACAGGTTCAGCCCTTAAGCAGAAAAGAAATAGAGGCGTTGATTCCTGAAAACACCGTTTTTGTGGAATGTTTTACAGGCAATGATGGAACATACTTATTTGCACTCAATGGCAAAGATGATCTCCGTAAAACCACGTTAGTTTTGAAAACATTAACGACAGATGAAGTAGAGCGTCTTGTGAGAAGTGAATGGTATGTCCCGTATTATGCCAGACAAGATATAGAGGCGACCCTGCACATGATTGCTGCTTATCTTGCTGCAATGGCAACGACAACCGAAACACCTGAAGAACTCGCTCAGCAAAAGGAACAGACTCTCGACGCAATCCGTAGTGATCGAGAAATTGTTGCTGAATGGTGTGGAGAATTAGGATTATCCCTTTTTTCTGACTTTCAGCGTCTGGAAAGTGCCATCGAATCCGACCAATTCGAAAAAGCTGCTGACATCCTGGAATCGTTTGATATACAATCCCTGTTCTCAGAGCTTAACAAGGGCTGGCATACCACTCTTGAGCAGGTACCAGAGGTGCTTGCTGAAAAATTCTGGTACGCCAAAGACGAACATGGTAAATCGCTTGCTGAATTGGTTGAACAGAGTGACGTGGAACGAATTATCCTCATTCCGCATAGCGGGCTACATCTGCTGCCACTACATTTGATTCCCATCACCTCCAACCTTTTTCCCAAAGGACGAGGGGAGTCTGAACCTTCGCAAGGTTTGAGGTTAATGGATAAATATGAAATCGCTTACGCTCCTTCAGCTACTCTGCTACGATTTGCGTTGCAACGTGAGCGAAACGAGTTGTCCCATCTCTTTGCTGTTGCCAATCCGGATAGATCGTTATTTTTTACGGATGGAGAAGTGCGAGGAATTGAAACACATTTTGACAATACGCAAATTTTATGGCACGAACAAGCAACAAAAGAGGCTGTTTACGAACAGGCTTCAGAAGCCAATATTGTGCATTTTAGCTGTCATGGTGAGTTTCAGTTTAGCGACCCGATGAAGTCACGCTTAAAACTCGTAAAAGAGGATGATGAGGCAAAGGATTTAACCCTGCGCGACATTTTTGCTAACCTCAAGCTGCCGAATGCCGCTGCGGTGGTGCTTTCTGCCTGTGAAACGGGGATGGTGCAATTAGAGGAAGGTGACGAATATATCGGCTTACCGAGCGGTTTTCTGTATGCCGGTGCGTCGACGGTGATCAGCAGTCTGTGGTCAGTTGATGATCTCTCCACCAGCCTGCTGATGAACCGCTGGTATGAAAATGTGTTGCACAAGCAAATGGGCAAAGCCGCTGCCCTGCGGAATGCGCAGCGCTGGGTGCGGGATGTGACATACAGGGAATTAGTCAATTATTTGGAACAGCATCCTATCGGGCAGCATGTCGATATGGAGATTCTTCGTGGGTGCCAACGAAGCGCACAATATTTCCCAGATGAGAAACCCTTTGAGCATCCATATTATTGGGGGGCGTTTACGTGTAATGGGAGTTGGAAATAGCCGCCGCCACGTAGGACGGCGCTACCGTCAGTGTTTACGTGTAATGGAAAATTGGAAATAACTATAGGGAATTACGTAAAACTACAAGGATTGTATGTAAGGAGGATTGGGTTTCGTGGCGCCCCAACTTCAATCCTCCCTACCTGAAATCCATGTAGTTTTAACACAGGGATTGAGTATAAACAGGGATTCTTATTCTTGCTTAGACCCAATTCTTGTCGTTCTTTTTACAGGAGGTATGTATCTATGTTAACATTGGATGTCATTTTTGTCACATTAGAAAAACACTTTGAAACCCTTTTAACAACGTTGAATTCAGACGAAAAACACCGGTTCATCAATTTTTTGTCTGAGATTGATCCTGCCCAGGATGACGAAATCAGGGAAGATCGGGTCGACGCTCTCTTTGATTTCTGTATGGGATTTCCATTGTTGAAAGAACCTTTCGGCTCTTTTATAGAAGCAGGCAACATTTCTGAAAAAGGCCGGCAAATTTTTGAACCCATCGAGAAAGAACAGGTGTACTTGATTCGCAATCGTCTCATAAAAGCCACTAAAGACGCTCTCAACGACGACGCAAAACAAAAAGATACGCAGGACGAACAGAAGAAAACGTCGACACAGCAATGATACTGTTGTGAAATACTCATCAGCCGCTTGATAAAACTACACGGATTTCATGTAGGGAGGATAGAGTTCCGAGATACCCCGGACAAAATCCTCCTTATATGAAATCCATGTAGTTTCAAAGGAGCGGCTCATGGGAAAAACACCCTGCCATCAAGAGGAAACGACAGGGATTTCATGTAGGGAGGATTGAGTTTCGAGATACCCCGAACAAAATCCTCCTTACATGAAATCCATGTAGTTTCAAAGGAGAAACCATGAATATTATCAAACCTTGCAGTTATCACTATCTCTTTTCGCATATTCCGAGGGAAAAAGCGGAAAAAACAGACACCATCGCCAGGGATATTGCCACTCCCTTAATTGAAACACTCAATCTCCATCAGGAGAACACTGCCACCCTGAAAACACCGCGTCCTGATGTGACGCCGGTGTCTCATCACGCCAACGATGAGACTGAAACGTATTTGCTGCAATTTCGCTCGTATGATGTGCTCACGACGATCCTCACATTGAATCGAACGGATGCAGATGAGAATCCATTTTCATACTGGAAACGGACGCTCAGGCCGAATTTCCCTGCCTGCGAGGATCCAATCGGCCAGACTACGATTCTTTTTGCGCAGGCAGAGCCTGAGATGGTAATTGTGCGGGAGATTATGGACACCTGTTTCAACGTGACTGTTGACGAACCTTTGCCCTTTTGCCGATTTGTCTGGGGTACGCTCTATTCGTTGCAACAGCCCCACTCCACGCCGTTACATGATTCACTCCGAACCGATCCATACATCCTATTGGTTCCCGAATCTGAAGAATTGGACAATGGCAACCGCTTTCTTTCATATTCCTTTGCCATGTTGGAATCCATCCGGCACAAACTGGTGTATGAGGAACGGCAATCTCGAATCTTGAATGATCAGAATGAGACATATAAAGATAAAATCAAAAGTCTCTTGCAGCAGATTGATGACCGGTTGCCTCAAAAAAACCCTAAACATTCCATGATTAAGCAGGATTTAAATCAGGTGGATGAATATCAGGCGGAATTATATCAGAACATTGCCAAAATCGAGGCGCTTTTACTGACCTCGGACATCAATGTTGATAATTTCTCACGCTATCTTGAGGTTTGGCCTCTCACTGAAGATACTCTTTTCGATCCGTTAATCAATCGACTTCAGGTCATTGTCCGGCAAATCAATGTTGACCGCCAATATTTTCAATTCCTCCTGCGAGAACTGGATAAAAGTGAGGAACTCTTGCGCCTGAAAATAGAATGGCAACGCAAAGAAGCCGAAGAGCGCACCAACAAGATTCGAGAGGTCACAAATGCGTTGATTTTTTCGTTCGGCGTAGCGCTTGGTATCTGGCAATTCCTCCCTACACTCAATTTATCTATTCATCTCGACATCACGTTGCGGATCGCCGCAATTGGCATTGGCGGCTGCCTGGCTTACACCTTACGGCGATGGCTTGGAAAGGAGACATTAGAGGGGGCGTTCAAAGAAATTTCAGGCGGACAAGGCACTGTTGACAATGTGAAAAAATTCGGCGAATAATGTTGATATTGGTGTTTCTCGGTATAGTTCTTCCAGGGAGATAGGCAGGATGCTTCTGATTTCAGGAGTGATTTTTATGAGAAATTTATTGACTCATGGTGGGGTATAAAGCATTCATAGAGAGAGAGAATATGAGAGAGCTTTTGTTTGCTGAAAATGTTTGGAGGTTAAGATACGAACATAAGGATGTCCACACTTCAAGAGGAACGTTTCATGTCTATCGAAGAAGCCAAAGAGAAATATTTGCCCCTCTTTTTAGCTGACAGCTATCCCGAAGATGATGCCAGGGCGAAGTTAGACACAATCTTTGACGACGCAGAAAAAGTGCTTGCCGGCTGTAAGAATCAGCTTGATTTTCATGGAAAGATCAAAAACAGTACCGAACCTGACCCCGATAAAGTGACTCCTACTAAACCCTTCTCGCTCTTACCAGGACTGATTGAATGCGCGCCGTTTGAGCTTGATATCCGGCAGTTGCTCTTGACGACCATGTCGCATGATGGGGATTGGGAGCGAACGAAGCCAGCCATGAGATTTTTTGAGTTATGGAATGTTCACATGACAAAACAGGAACGGGCTGAGGTCATTATACGCTTAATAGAAACTGATAAAACCCTTGCAGCCTATGCGCTGGCTTTATATTTCGGGAAGATAGCTGCATTTTGTGCTGATGATCCTGAACTTATTGAGAGGATTTTTCGCTTTATTGAAAAGTATGCTCAATTTCTCCCGATTTTGTCAACGGTCCCAATATCAAAGATTCCTCGACGTTTGAAATGGGATCTTGAACGATGGATTCCCCGTGAAAAACTCATACGGACAGATAACGTAATTCCGGTACGACATGTGAATAATTATGCCGGGTCATGCGTTTGGATGTCAGGGGCACATTATGCCACGCTTGAAGGCAGCGAGTTCGATCCTGACGTGCTTGGCGATGTGACACTACTCTATGTTGATAATTTTCTGGTCGGGTCGATGAAAATGTATCGCGATCCTTCGATAGTGGGACTACGGACGATTCAGGATTCACAAGGTCGCTTTCCGGTGTTGACAAGCGGTGTGTACGTCACGACAAAAGAAATTACGATCCAGGCTCAACAAGCCTTTCGGGAACAGGGAAAATGGACCGTTTTGCGCCTTGACCGGCTGCCGCTCTTCCCGATGGAATTCATGTCGGCTGAAGATGGCAATTCGTATATGCTTGAGGCGTATGTTGACAGCTATCAATCCATCAGAAGACGGTTAGAAAAGAAGACAACCACGACAACGAATTTTGGAATATAGATGTTCAGATAATTAATGACACAAGGCTAGAAGGAGCGGCCTGAGTAAAGCGTATTTTTTATACGTTGTCGAAGGACGTGACTGATAACGCCGTGTAAGTACCTGGATAGAATTATTTGCTCTTCGACTCCGCTCAGAGTGACCGTCATGCTGAGCGAAGTCGAAGCACAAAATATGAAATTAATTTTGACCA
>JAAEPA010000707.1 GCA_024222475.1 Gammaproteobacteria bacterium
CCTACACCATTTTGCTGACCGGGGGTGGGGCATTGGCCTTGTCCGAGACGTTACTGCGCCAGTTCCCGAAGGCGACGGTGATGTACGAGCCGGTGCTGGCCAATGCTCGCGGCCTGGCCAAGCTGGCGGCGCGGCCCGGCTTTTTGAATTAGGGACTACCAGCCCTCCCTACCCTCTACTCTGCCCCCGCAACCATCTTGTTTTACAAAATCGGGGGAGGTGGTGGTAGGGAGTAGGGAGTCCGCTTTATCCCCCAATAATGGCTCTATTTTTGCCAATTTGAGGGTGAAACCGGGGGTAGAAGCCTACTGACCCTACTTTTGTCCGTGGAGTAGGGCCGGTAGAGTCAGTAGGGATAGGGAGGTCTCAGTTTTTGTGAGCAATTATTATCACTCCAATTGTTTCTGGAAACAATTATGGGGGTGTAATTCTTTCCAGAAACAATTCAATGGGGTCATATAAAATATGGCTGAAATACTACGAAAAGTGGGACGCCCCCAGGAACCTGGGAAAGTATATAGATTTGAGTTTTACTACCGCTTTCTTCCTGGCAAAGATCCGCCGGAACTGGAAGCCTTGTTGGATTCAATCGTCGGGACCAAAGGTCGCAAGCGCCGGGACATCTTACGGGCCGCGCTGCTCGGCGGGTCGAAACAAGCTCAGGTGACGGCCGCCCAATCAGAGGACAGCGAGATTGCCGGCACATTCGATGAGATGTTTGCCGGCTTTTAGGGATATCGCCAAGTCAGCAATGCCCCCTCTATAAATTAGGGTTTGACTGGCCCTATCCAGACCCCCCGGCCCAACCTGCCACTTCATCAAATGGTTGGGCTGAGTTAGATACACTGAAAAAATCGGAATGAGGACCAAATCTTTTGACAACACCACCACCTGACCAGGCCCAACCCATCTCTGAGAACCTGTGGGCAGTAACCCTGAGTCAACTGCAACTGCAAATGACCAGGGCCACATTTGACACCTGGCTGAAGGACACCTGGCTTATCTCGGCGGATAATGGCTTGTGGCAGGTTGGGGTCAAGAGTGATGCGGCCAGGGATTGGCTGGAGAACCGGCTGCGTAAC
>JAAEPA010000708.1 GCA_024222475.1 Gammaproteobacteria bacterium
CCGCAGCGCCCCACCCCCTATGCTGACAATCTTTTCCGAACCCCCCTTCATGTCAAGCCCTTTCGACCACGTATTGAGTTGTAAAGCAGATTGATCGGTCCCTTTTTGATTTCGAGTAACTGAGGAAAATCCCTTGTGGAATCAATAGACCAGCAAGGGTGCGCGCAATTTATAAAATGTCCGGGCTTATATCCCCAGCAAATAAAAATTCTCCGCAAAACCTCAAACTGAGCACTACACCTCGAAAGACAGCACCGCTTATCGGTTATATTTTCTGTACGTCGCCTCCAATCAGGCACCAACGAGGCGTACCGCAGACACATGGATATTTATCGAGTCGTAAGGAGAACGGATTAATGAGTAAAAAAATCGATGGCAGCTGGGGACTTTTCCGCAGACATATCTCTTTTTCAGGAGGGATGTTTCTGAACCTTTCTACCCGCCAGGTTCAACTGCTAGCAGATATTCTGGAACAAAATATCGACTACACAGATGGGCATGCCCTTAATATTATTAGAGATTTGACAAGGATGGGGCTAGTACACGGCCAGAAGGGGTCCCAGCACCAGATCACTGAGCCCGGTAGACAACTGCTCGGCTTGCTGGGAGCGTGCGCCACGCAGCAGGAATCATTTAAGATGGCCGTTTAGCGCATAGGAATCCTACCGACACAGGTGCCCGACCGGCACCGAATGATCGTTCGTATTCGGCGCCGGTTAGTCAACTTATATCGCCCCTATTTCTTCTTCGAACCTATCTCGAATAATTTACGAATTACGCATGCCCTCGCGAATTCATGAAATATCCGGGTTAGTACCGCCCGTGCTCCTTGGTGATGTAATTATTCATTTCTACGAATTGTTGATTCATTCGTAGCAGATTGGAGTGTACGGCGCGGATGATGGCCCGCATCACCTGGTAGATAAGATTGGGGTTGCTTTCCACCAGCGCCTCCAGGTTCTGACGTTTTAGGCTGAAGACCTCGGTTTCACCAACGGCACGCAGGGTGGCGCTGTGTTCCTTGCCATCGACAAACCCCATCTCTCCGGCGAAATTTCCGGGTTTCAGGATATGCAATGTGATGTGCTCCCCACCCCCGGTATTGCGGGTGACGGCCAGGTGTCCATCGATAATGACATGCAGAGAATCATCTATTTTCCCTTCTTTGAACAAGACCTCGCCATCACTCAAGGTGTGCGTACTGATGATCTTGGCCAAGGCCTCGCAGTCATTCTTCTCTAACTCAATCCCTAGGGGTGATGCACAAACAATTTCATAGCTCACATCTTCACTCATCGAATATACCTTTGTTGATAATCGCGATTTAGAATCATAGAAAATCGGGGACAAGGCCTTGGGTATAGACATATTGCCCCTTTCAGACAAGAGTTTAACGCGTGCTCAATAAGCAAGAAAGCCCCACAAGATCCCGGCGATCAGCATCACTCCGATGATCATACCAACCAGCCCGAATAGATAGGCAAAAATTAGGCGGGATTTTGTCGGAGCGCAGACCCGCAGGCGTTCCAGGGCCCTGCTGCTTACTAGACGGCGATACTCTGCCGGGCGCTCCATCTTGAAGCGTTCAAGGGGTACGCTGCCGGTAAAAATCACCGGGTCCAATGGAAAATTCTCCGGGCGCAGGTGTGAATGAAATAAATGAAAAACCAGCACGAATCCCACCGCCAGCAGGGCCTCGTCGCTGTGGATCAAATGTGCCGCGTTCACTACCCATCCGGGCAGAAATTCAGTAAAAAATACTGGAAACCATAATAACAGACCGGAGACCCCGATGATCATCACTCCCCAAAAGACCGCGAAATAATCGAATTTTTCCCAGTAGGTCCACCTGTCGAAGGCCGGTCGTGGCCCTTGATAGAGAAAATAATGCAGGTGAGCAGTTAGATCCCGCCAATCCCTAACCCCGGGGACCATGGAACGCCAACCCTGCAGGATGCTGAAATCCTTGTCCCTGATCACCCGCTTAATTAGATCCAGCAGATGCAAAAAGGCATAGCCAAAGGTGATCAAGGCCCCGAGACGATGTAACAAGCGGGTGGATTCCAGACCTCCCAGCACACTCGTCACTACCCTGGCCCAGGATGTGAAATGAAATTTGAGAACAAGACCGGTCACCGCCAGCAATAGAAAACTGCCAATGACAGCAATATGGATTCCCACCTCTCGCCTTGAAAATCGCTTGATATAAACCGATGACTTTGCCCTCAATCCTGTACCTTTATACTCACCACGCATCACACCAATGAGTGAGCGCTGCAACCATAGCAGATCATGCATCGCGAAGCTTCCGAACACCAAGATCAACAAGGTGGTCATGAACAGCCAGACGAGATAAACAGAAAAGTTTTGATTTGGGTCCGTAGGATCTAAATGGGTGCTGAGATCCAAGAACCCCGAAGGCACGTCCCGATGGCATTGCCCACAGGTCTGTCTCAGCTGATCCGGGTGTACGCTGGATTGGACATCGCTTGCCGGAAGATTGAGGTGAGGGGTGTGGCAGTCCGAACATACCGCGGCGCTCTTAAACCCGAGATCCGTTGCCTGACCGTGAAAGCTGTCCCGATAGCTAATGTACCGCCCCTGATGACATCCACCACAGGTCTGTGGGCATTTCAGCCGAGCGGATTTGCTGGTCGGGGGTATCACGCCATGAGATCGGTGGCAGGCGGTGCATGTGGGCCCCTCTATTCCCTGTTGCCAACGTCGGCCATGGACACTGCCGGTGGTCCAATCATCCAGCAGGTAGACATGGCACTCACCACAGGTCCTGGGGATGTTCGTGGGATTGATCCGGGATCCAGCTTGCGAAGTGGCCAAGACATCATGACTGCCATGACAGTCGCTACAGGAGGGTGCGCTGATTAGCCCCGACTTGAGCAACGCATTGCCATGGACCCCGCCGACATAGCCCTCGATCAATCCTGGAGTCACATCGTGACATTGGCCGCAGGTCTCGATCTGTCTGTGGGGGGATACCCAGGCATCACGTTCAGTCTTGGCAAGGATCTGATGGGCGCCTCCATGGCAATCGAGGCAGGAGACTATATCAGCATGGGCACTGCTGCCGGCTGACTTGGCGATATTGCCATGACAGCGCTGACAAAGCAGGCCGTCGATTTGGTAAGGTCCTGCCTCGATAGGGTGAGGGAAACCCTCGATTTTGGTATGGCAGTCTTTACAATCCAGGGCTGAATGAACAGAAATCTCGGTAGAGGCATCCTGGTGACACTTCAAGCATCCTTTTATCTCAGTGGGAAAGGCGGATGAAACCCATAAAAAGGAAGCGAGGAGAGATATAGATAGGTAGGTTTGATATCTACCCCATACTCCATTTTCTCCCATCTGCACGTTTATCCATTGTGGTTATTAGCCCGGATACTTCGAGGACTATTCTTCTGTGTTTTGCTTTGATCACGCTCGATTTGCCGCTTTATTTTCCTTAGACCATCATCAAAGGAGGCGGAAGGAAAGCCCAGTCGGTTCATAACCTTGGCTAGCCGATGCACCCAATGCGCCTTGATTGAATAACTGAATAGCAGCTGCACACGCGTACCTCGACCGGATTCGGTGAACTTGATATTTCCACCGCTGTCAACGGCGTAATGGCGAGATTCCCAGATGATGGATTCGGACGGGACAAGCTCCTTGATCTCCGATTTAAATTCCACCTTTTTCCCTAAAGGGGCCTTGATGATCCAACGTGATTTCGTATCGTCGATGATGTCGACTCTTTCGATCAGCCAGACGAATTTTGGGAAGTTCCGGAAATCTGACCAGAAATCAAAAACAATGGCCGCTGGGGCATCGATATAAAGCGTCTTTTTGAAACTAATGGTATCGGCAAACATCGAACGACGACTTATCCTGTTGTGTAAATACGCACCGAGGAAATACCTTGGACTCAACTTAAACGAGTGTTACCCGAACATACTCATACTTAAATCCAGATTCTGCAATTCATAGAATCATATGTAAAATATAAGGATTGGTGCAGGGGCGCCGCTAATGCACCTAAGTTAGAATCCTTATCTTGATTGTCTGACGAGCAAATATCGCTATACGGGTCAAGGGTTTGTGCTATGTTAGTGTGACCATTTGCAGAATCTAGGTTAAATACTACTTGCCGGCTTCCACCGTGGTCAAGCCCAGTATCTCCCAAGCCTCCTAGAGGTTGGCTTGAAACCTCCCGCCTAAAGAATGCTACTGAAATAACTTCCCTATCTGACTTGCCTTATCACTCGTATTCGGCGTTGCGACAACAGTGACATAGCTGGGGCTATGCGCCTGTTGTCACGCCTTGGATACAAACGATCATGCGGCGCCAGTTAAGGAAGTTATTTAATGCGCATTCCTAAGCGTACGACTCTATATGGTTTTTTTTCACGGCTTATCCCCCTGATAGAATGAACGCGTCATAACAAAGATGCTATTGTCCGTTGCAGATTGGTACAGATCTGGTTCTACCCAGCCACCTCAACACCCATAATGCCCAGATTCAAACTGGATATGAGAACTAACCAAGCGCCGGTGATACTCCTGACCTGTTTGGGACTGATTACCCTAGGGCTCCTAACAATCCTTTTTCATGATAACGAAGAGCAAGATGGCTTCAGTCCTAGAACAGCGCAGCAAAAGCAGTCTTTATCATCCGCTACCTATCCACTGCCGGGCCTAGAAACATTCCAGAAAAAAATCCCGAATAACGACAAGGATAATCTATATGCGCCGCCTGAATATGTTCCGGAGATTCTTGAGTCCAGTTTATTTAGTTCGTTAGAGCTGCAACAGGGTGCTCCCCAAGACTACATATCGAAACCCGCCAACGAACCATCGATAAATGATGGCTCAATGTCCATGGGAAGATCCAACCAGAGAAGGTCAAGGCAATCGGGCCTTCCCACCGCAGGGCTGAGCATATCCAGGCCGGCTGGATCAAAAAACCCATTCACTACGCCTTGGGACTCGGGTAAAAGCTACTATAACCCACCACGCCCCCCTCAAGATAACTCCACAGTGAAAAGATTTCAAAACACCCCGGCGGATACCATGCGGTATAGGTTCCCGGCAGAACCACAGGCCCCCGCTTATCCTTACTCCTCCGATTCAACTTATGGCTATCCACAGTACTCCTATGATCCACCGGACAATATGAGACTCTATCGACCAAAACGAAGAAACCTATGGAGGGGGGCTGATAGTTATTAACCCGGATATTTTATGGATTTGCGCGATGATCGCGTAGGTCAGTGGTCCATCAATACTATGTTGATAGACCACTAGGAGTCTGTCGGACTTAGGTGATCGTAGCGAGGGAAAGACGGTGTGAGACGGATATTTCGGTCGTTTGAGGCGAATAGCCGTAGCGTGTAACGAAAAGGATCGGGAAATCTATCCAAATCCGGCTTTTCCGCAGTAGATCGTCCTAAGTCCGACAGGCTCCTAGGCTAAAATCGGCAACA
>JAAEPA010000709.1 GCA_024222475.1 Gammaproteobacteria bacterium
AGCTACGGAACTCAGGTTGTCGATGGCCAGTGCGCTCATGTTGGTATCCTCGTTCAATGTTCAGGGTTTGGTGGATTATTGTCAGCACTCTGTGTGCTTGCCCTGGATATTGCAGACGCCGTGCCAAAACCAATATTTAGGTATCAAATTTGGTTATCTTGCTGTATTCAATGAATTAATTATTATTCTCTGGGCTGTTTCTTTGGCATAGAGATTCTCGCCACGGGGAATATGTCTTATCCCTTCAGACTATGGTTCTCGCTATGTATAGGTATTCAATACGATTTGCGCAAGGAAAACTGTGATTAGAAATCGCACCCTGCCGAACTTGGATAAAAAAAAAGCCCATCACTAGGGTGGGCTAAAATGAGGATGTCACATGAGGACGCACCTTGTATCGGCAGGCCGGTAGCATTCTTGAGTCGGGTGGTTCCAGAGATATGATTATCCACATCTAATGCCGGTACCCCGGTCATGAGACGCCAATGTACCCGGATGATCCCTGCACCGAAGCGCGGGACCGCATAGAGCTTGGGCGAGGATGGATGCAGCAGGACGCACCAAGACGCACCCGAAGTACCAGACTCGCAGGAGGATGGATGGCCATTGGCGGACACTCTGTGTCTTGAGCACGTGGGGCCAACAGGTTGCTCCCCACGCGGGGGGCGCGGATTGAACCTAGAATCCCCAGTTGACCACTATTGGTTGTAAATATTCGGTCTGCCCATTCTTCTAGGAAGAAAGTACGGGACACAAGGGGGAAGGTTATGTATAAACTGTTCCATGGAAGGCACAGCAACTACCAGTCCTGCTCCTGAGCCACATCAACCGCCCGATTGCCTCGACGCTGGGCAACCGACTCCCTTCACTCAGGAATGGGGGATCTGGGGACAGTATACTAAACTCTGGTTGATCCAATGCGAGAGGATGAGAAATGGCCCGGATCGCGCGGATAGTCGTGCCGGATTTAGCTCATCACGTGACACAGCGGGGATTCGGCGCCAGCAGACCTTTTTTTGCGACGAAAATTATGAAGAGCAGCATCTTCGCCTCATGGCGACACTGTGCACGCACTGCGCGACGGAGGCCTAGGCGTACTGTCTGATACCGAACTACGTTCACCTCGTGATAGTCCCGCGTCATGGGACTGCGATGTACGATAGGGGAAGCGCATCGTCGCTATACGCACCGGATCAATTTCCGGGAGGGGTGGCGAGGACACTTGTGGCAGGGGCGTTTTCACCCTTTCGCCATGGATGAGCGCTATACGCTGTCGGCGGTCCGCTACATTGAGACCAACCCGATCCGTGCCGGATTGTGCACACACGCGGGGGACTGGCGGTGGTCAAGCGCCCGCGCCCATCTCCAGGGGGAAGACGATGCTCTGGCCAAGGTGTCACCTCTGCGGAATCTTATCAGCGACGGGTCGGAATACTTGAATGAACCATCCTATGAGCACTTCGCATCCGACCTGCATCGCCATATGGGAACGAGGCGAGCTTGGGGAAGCTGGGGTCAGGTCTTGCAATCATATATTCTTGGACTAACCTCGGGCTAATGTCCAGACCCTTGCGCATCGAACTTCCCGGTGGGCTTTATCACGTGACCTCGCGTGGTGCTCGGCGGGAGGCGATCTATCGCGACGATCAAGACCGAGCGGATTGGGTTGTGGTGTTAGGGGAAGTATGCAGCCGGTTCAACTGGCGCTGCCATCTCTGGTGCGAGATGACCAACCATTATTGTTAGCGGCTGAGTAAAACCGCGGATAAATGGCGAACATTTCGAACAGACGGAACTGGGTCATAGGGAGCGTTGCGGTAGCCCGGATTCAAAAGGGGATCTCATCATTGAGGTCAAACAGATCTGGTTGATCATCATCC
>JAAEPA010000710.1 GCA_024222475.1 Gammaproteobacteria bacterium
GATGAGTTTCAGTGCCATGCATAAAAGCGCCAAAGGTATCTGCGAATATCTCAATACACGTGCAGACGACAGGATGCTGTCTTACCTTCCGCTGGCGCACTCTTTTGAGCGCTTTGTTGTCGAGTCTCACTCTTTTTACGCCGGTTTCCCACTTTACTTTGCCGAAAGCCTCGACACCTTTTTGCAGGATCTTCAACGCGCGCGCCCTACCCTGTTTATTTCGGTACCGCGGTTGTGGCTCAAATTCCAGCTCGGTGTTTTTCATAAGGTGCCACCGAAAAAGCTCAACCGGCTGCTTAAAATTCCAATTCTGAGCGGTATCGTGAAAAAGAAGATCCTAACCCAGTTGGGGCTCAATCATGTGCGGTTTGCCGGCTCCGCTTCGGCACCGATTCCCAAAGAGATCATCGAGTGGTACCGAGACCTCGGGCTTGAGCTGCTCGAAGCGTACGGTATGACCGAGAATATGGCCTATTCCCACTGCACCAAACCTGGCGAGGTGCGCCCCGGTTATGTTGGATCGCCCTTTCCCGGCGTACAGCAGCGCATCAGCGAAGATGGGGAGATCCTTGTCAACAGTCCCGGTAATATGACGGGCTACTACAAAATGCCGGAAAAGACCGCGGAAGAGTTCACCGAGGACGGCTTTTTTAAAACTGGCGACATGGGAGAAATCGACGAAAAGGGGCGCCTAAAGATCACTGGCCGGCTGAAAGAACTGTTCAAGACTTCCAAAGGCAAATACGTCGCACCTGTGCCCATCGAAAACCTGCTTGCAAACCACCCGCGATTGGAAGCCTGTTGCGTAACCGGTGCGGGCTATCCGCAGCCTTTCGGTGTGGTAATGCTTTCAGAGGAAGCCCGCAGGACGCTCGATCAGGCTCACCGGTCAGACATTGAAAGCGAGCTTTCCGATCACTTAAGCAGTATCA
>JAAEPA010000711.1 GCA_024222475.1 Gammaproteobacteria bacterium
GGGGTCCAGAACCTTCTCCGTCGAATTCAACCCCACTGCGGCGGGCGTATGCAGTGCCACCCTCAGTATCGCTAACAATGATGCCAACGAAAACCCTTACAACTTCGATGTCAAAGGTATTGGCACTGTCTCGGGAACATACGAAATTGAAGGCCACGTGAAAAAAAGTGATGGTATACCCATCAATCGCGTGAACATAACAGGTTTCCCATCACCCTACAACACTCTGCAAACCAACAGTAACGGCTATTACCTGGCTGTTGTGCCTGAAGGGTGGTCGGGGACAATCATCCCTCAAAAGACCGGTTGGACCTTCACTCCTCCCAGCAAGTCTTATAACAACGTCACTTCCAATCAGTCTAACCAGAATTACACCGGGAGTTCGGACTGCGAAGGAGGGTTAAGTGGAAAGGTATACGACTCATCCAACACCCCATTGATAGGCGTAGAGGTAACCATCACTGATGGCACAGTCACTTATAGTGCCACTACAGACGAGAATGGGTACCTCTTTCCCAACCTTTCTTCGGGTACTTATTGGTTTGAGACCAGTAAGGTCGGTTATGAATCAGTAACTACCTTGGTCAACATGGTGGATAATACGTGTAAAGTTTTCAATCCCCTACTAGGTCTATTTGAACCCTCCTATGAGGGTCTAGCGGGCTACTATGCTCCGGTGTGGCATCAAGATATAGATGCTGCTGACCCTGATGCTGACTATATCATCAACTTTGATTTCGATGGAAACTGGAAGGGAAAGGACAACTGGCAACACCAGAATGATGGATACCCTTTAAAGGCTTATGTATACTATTCGGTTATTGAGTCCGAAACACACTATTTTATCACTTATGCCGACTTTCATCCCAGAGATTGGGGGGGGCTTGCCGGTTCAACGGAGGGGGACAAGACATGTTTGGAAGAGAGTTTACCCATAACTACTAAATGGCATTGCCATGAGAATGATATGGAAGGTGTACTCGTTGTTATCAAAAAGAAGGAAGGAAGCCCTTATGGAGAGTTCGTTTTGATGCAGACCGTACATCATTTGTCTCTCCACACATTCACGAATGACGATAGTATTACGCCAAGCAACGGCACTGTCTCGTTCTTCCAGAACACCCATCCACAACTTTATGTCGAGCCAAGAGGGCATGGCCTTACCGCGTACAGTGGTCCGAGTGATTTTGTTGGTGACGGTCAAGTAGTATACATCTATGAAGCAGGAAATGCAGAAGAGCCAGATGAATTTTTTCCGGGTACTCAGACTGTAAAATATGATTTAGAACCTATACAGGATGATCTGTGGAGACGTCGACTGGACTATAGATACATTTTGCCCAGCGAAGGAACGTATGAGAGTTGGGGGACATTTGCGGAGAATGAGTGGGGAGTCACATTTGGAGCCCACCCACCTTGGGGCTGGTTACCGGATAATCTCTTCGAAAACCCCGCTCAAATAATCCACGATAACCTAGATGGACTGGGGAATAGTTTCTCTTTTGTTTACAAAAACAACATTTATTGCAGGGTGGTTAGTGTAATCTCTAGCGATACAGGCGGGTCGTCAGTTTCAAATGAAGGAAATGTGCAGGTAGCCATGCCTGAAGGAATAGCGGGCGTTACTACAGGATCAGTCCAGTTAGTTAATTCAAATAATTGTATTTATCAAGATGACGGAGGCAGCTTGCTAAATACGGGTAATCCAATTCACCCCTCCTCTTCATCTCAAGTCTCCCCTTCATCAACTAACAATCTTGTTAATATTGATCAGTCATTTAGTCTTACCGCTATATTTCTAGAAAGCGGAGACCCTGTTACCAGTCTACAGAAGCCATACGAACTCATTGTTCGATATACCGATGAAGATGTTATAAATATCGATGAGAGTAGTTTGAAATTGTATTGGTGGGATGGGAGTCAATGGGTTTTCGAACCAACAAGCGTGGTGGATGAGGCAAATAACACAGTCACTGCAATGCCTGAGCATTTAGGAAGTTTTGCTGTTTTTGGAAAACCTGGAACACCGATTTATCTACCTCTTATTATAAAGGGGGCTTCAACTCCAAAGCCCGACTTGATTGTAGAAAGCATAACGGCTACCAGTAACAATGTGCAGGTGGTACTCAAAAACATCGGCAACGCGCCTGTTTCTAGTTCCTTCTGGGTCGATGCTTATATCAGTCCCAATCCTGCCCCAACGCATGTTAACCAAATTTGGCCCGATGTGGCCAGTCAGGGTCTGGTTTGGGGTATTGATGCACCGATTGCGGCCAATGGCGGTACGCTCACTTTGAACATAAACGACTCCTACTACTATCCGGATTACAGCACTTTCTCTACCCTGGCTCTAGGTACCCCGATTTACGTGCAGGTAGATTCGGTCAGTTTTGAAGCAACGTATGGGGGAATTCTGGAAACACACGAGGCTTCAGGAGGAACCTATAACAACATCAACAGCACGCTCTCAGTTTTGGGGTCTGGTGATGCCCCTCAACCTGCGGCCGGCGGGGGACAATCGGGTGCTTCAGCAGAAAATCTGCCACCCAGATAAGGGCTAACGATAAGGAGAATAGCTATGATTACTAAACAACAGGCGATAATTGGCGGCGTCATCATAGCCGTTATGGCAACGGTCCTAATCTTAATACTGTGGCCGATGCTATCTTATGCCGGGCCTCCGCTTCCGCCTCGCACGCCGCCTACTCCAACCTCATCTCCGTCAAGTGATAATGATAGTGATGGCGATGATGGTCTACCGGCCGGGGCTTATATAGATCTGCATTCACCTGGCGCCGCGGGATTATGGAGTGTGGTCCAATGGCAGGATAGTGACGGAAATTGGCACGTTGTTGAGGGCTGGCAAGGCATCTTGAATGACCAGGGCTATCGGCGCTGGTGGGTAGAGGCCAAAGATTTCGGCAAGGGGCCATTTCGTTGGCAGGTTTATCAGCACCAAGAGGGTGACTTGCGGGCAACCAGCCGGTTGTTTCATTTGCCTCAAGGGGCAAATAAGGTCGTGAAGGTCGAGGTATCGCTGGAGGAATAGGCATTTGCGGCAAATGACAGTTCTATCGTATTGCTAACTTTATTCGCAGAGTAAAACCGGTTCAACCAATACGCAAGTTGGGCCGGTTTTACTTTGGCCGGGGATATGGCGCCAACCGGGCGGTCGGATTAGTGGAGGGATGCAGGGCAATCAGGGCGTCGGTGGGGTGGCCGGCCTGTTACATTTTACCTGGCCTATAACATTACTACGATTACCAGACCGAAATCGAGGCCGGCATCATCGCCGGCGAACCTGAGAATCTGCTGACTCGCTACGGGTTACAACGCAAGCCCGAAGGTCAGGTTGTCCCCATAGCTGAAAACGATGGCTGATTTGGTAAAACGACTGCTTAAATTACCTCGCAGCGGGTCGGCGTAATTCAGGGAGCAGGCCGGATCCGTCTCAATACGCCATCCAATCGGACCAGATCGTGCCCCAATAAGTGGGCCAGTTCTCGACCGGCCTCCACCAGAAATCGATAGCGAGCTTCCGGGGTGCGAGCGATGCCCGCCCGAACCAGATTAGTGACCAGGAGTTCATCTGTCGGAACTTGGGTCGCATTCAGGATGAGGCGCAGATAGTTCAAACCGGCGGTGAATGTTCGCAATTCAGCCTCATTACACACCAC
>JAAEPA010000712.1 GCA_024222475.1 Gammaproteobacteria bacterium
GAAGAAAAGGTTCACTCAAGGGTGAGCCACATGGCTAGGGTATTGGTGGTTGATGATTCAATTACGATTCGTAAGGTGACCTCGCGGATGCTCGAACGCAATAACTACGATGTCGTTACGGCTAAAGATGGTGTAGATGCGATCGGAAAGTTACAGGAATATACCCCGGATGTTGTGTTGCTCGATATTGAAATGCCCCGCATGGATGGTTATGAGTTCGCTACCCATATCCGTAGTAGTGAAAAGTTGAAAAAAATACCAATTATAATGATAACTTCGCGTTCTGGGGAGAAACACCGTCAGCGTGCCATGAGGATAGGGGTAAACAATTATCTTGGAAAACCTTATAAGGAATCCGAATTGTTGGGGAATATCAAGCAAGTGCTAGGTGTGAATGCTGATCAAACGCATATGGCAAGTCAAGCACCTTCTAGATAGTATTCAACATGAGCGAAGAACCGCAGACAATAAGCAGCTTGTTGTTACCTATGAGAGAGTTCTATCTCATTTTACCTCAAGCCAACATAGTTGAGATTATTCAGCAGCCGGCAATCGTTGAAACCAAGGAAATGACGGCGTGGTTCAAAGGCGAGTTTGAGTGGAGATCGGAAACTGTGGCCCTTGTTTCATTTACAGGGCTGTGTGGTTGGCGTACTGATAACCAACAAGAGACAAGACCAAAGGTTGCTATTCTGCATACATTGGGTGATGTCTTGAAGCTAAGGTTTTATGCCTTTGAAATGTGGGGTATACCGCGATCGGTTTCCTTGGGAGCTAATTCACTCACGATAGCCAAGGAAGTCGCTCATACTTCTGACTGCGTTGCAAATCACGTGCTCTTCGGTGGACAAAGAGCCATGGTTCCTGATCTTGAACGTATAGAACACCGGATTCAGGAACAACTAGGAGGCTGTTCGAGAATAGGGGCGTAGCGAGGGAAAAGAACATCATAAGCATAGAGAGAATAAAGCGCGTTCTACTTCAAATCTCCCCACAAGCTTTGTGCAACCGCCAGAGTGGTCACCGCGGCAGTTTCAGTTCGCAATACTCTTGGTCCTAGACCAATCCGGGAGAAACCATTTTCTTGAGTCTTTTTCAATTCTTGATTCGATAGTCCTCCTTCTGGTCCAATGAGTATTGAAATTTCATCTGCATTGAAAGATAAGGTCTTGAGGCCGACATGAGATTTTGGATCCAGTACGATTCCGAATCTATTTGCATTGCTGTCGAGGTAATCCGTGAGGGTAATCGGTCGGAGAAGCTTCGGAACGAGGGTGCGGCCGCATTGCTCGCAAGCAGTGGTGATGATCCGCGCCCAATGGCGGTGTTTATTCTCCAGGTGTCTTTTATTGGCGCTTACTGAGCTATTTGCAGTGAAGATAGGTTGAATCAGGTTGATGCCAAGTTCTACCGTTTTTTGGAGGGTAAAATCCATGCGATCACCGCGAGCAATACCTTGTATAAGGTTGGTTTTTAGATTGGATTCCCGGTGACAATCAATGAATTTGTCTACTTCGATAAGGCTTGAGCTGCGAAAGACGTGCTGCAGTGTTGCTGTAAACTCGCCACCTTGGCCATTGAAAATAATCAGTCGTGTGCCTGGTCTATATTTCAATACATTGACGAGACGGTGGTGCGCTTGCGTATCGATCTCTACTTGATCCCCAACCGCTAAGGGCCTATCGAGGAATACTCTGCTTATCCTCATGGCAGATTAACTGGGTGGGCTAAGCGGTTTTTCTGGTAGCGGCCTCGTCGCCTACCAGCAACCCAAGGTTTTTCCAGATAGCGATGGTAGGCCAGGCGATATTCATGGTGTAGATGTGAAGGCCAGGGGCGCCTTGCTCCAACAATGTTGAACAGAGTTGGGTGCATACATCGATGCCGAATTCTTGAATGGAGTGCCGGTCATCGCCAAAGGCCTCCAGGCGTTTACGCATCCAACGAGGAATCTCTGCACCGCAGGCGTCTGAAAAACGGGCAAGCTGAGTGAAGTTTACGATGGGCATGATGCCGGGGACGATGGGTATGTTTACGTCCATAGATTCGCAACTGTCGATAAAACGAAAATAGGCATCCGCGTTATAAAAGTACTGAGTGATGGCGCTATTCGCACCGGCTTTTACCTTGCATTCAAAGTGCTCGATATCGGAAAATGCATTATAGGCCTGAGGGTGAAACTCGGGGTAAGCGGCTACCTCGATGTGAAAATGATCCCCTGTTTTTGACCGGATAAATTCTACTAATTCACTCGCGTAGCGCAACTCGCCAATGCTGTGCATCCCCGAAGGGATGTCGCCACGCAAGGCCACGATATGACGTATACCGTTGTCTAAATAGGTATTCAAAACCTCTAGGATCTGAGCCTTGGTCGAGCCAATGCAGGAGATGTGAGGGGCTGCGATCAGCTCCGATTCACGTTTGATCTCCAATACAGTTTCCAGGGTATGCTCTCTGGTGCCTCCCCCCGCCCCAAAAGTCACCGAAACAAAGCGAGGCTTCAGTGCGGCGAGTTTCTCTCTGGTGTTACGTAGTTTGTTAATGCCTTGCTCGGTCTTAGCCGGAAAGAACTCGAAGCTGAAAACCTTGGGGTGTTTTTTCTGGGATTCCATTATTGAGGGCTAAGAGTGTGGAATTGCCGAGGACCATGCCTTAGTAGCCGTTTCAAAACGGCTTTTTAAGCCCCCCTGGCGGTATCAGCCAGAGGGCTATTCGTACAATATCCAGTTTTTTCCCTGTCGGTGCAACTGGATTAAAATAATACTCAGTACCGGTAATAATCTGGTTTGTAGGGACCATTCACAGGGATCCCGATATAGTCGGCCTGCTCCTGCGTGAGCCGGGTCAATTTTACGCCGATCTTATCCAGGTGCAGACGGGCGACCTCTTCATCCAGATTCTTAGGCAACACGTAGACTTTGTTTTCATATTTCTCGGGACGATTCCACAACTCGATCTGGGCCAGCACCTGATTGGTGAAGGAGTTGGACATCACGAAGCTGGGGTGTCCGGTAGCACAGCCGAGATTTACCAGTCTGCCCTCTGCCAGGAGAATGATGCGTTTTCCATCGGGAAAAACCACGTGATCCACCTGAGGCTTGATGTTTTCCCAGGTATACTTCTTGAGGCTGGCAACATCGATCTCGCTGTCAAAATGGCCGATATTGCAGACAATGGCCTGATCCTTCATGACCTTCATATGTTCAGCGTGAATGACCCGGGCGTTGCCCGTGGCCGTTACGAAGATATCGGCCTGATCGGCGGCCTCTTCCATAGTGACTACGCGATAACCTTCCATGGCGGCCTGCATCGCGCAGATGGGGTCAATCTCGGTGATCCATACCGCGGCACCCTGGCCACGTAGGGATTGCGCACAACCCTTGCCGACATCTCCGTAACCGCAGACCACAGCGATCTTGCCGGCGATCATCACGTCGGTAGCCCGTTTGATGCCATCAAGTAAGGATTCGCGGCAGCCGTAAAGATTATCAAATTTTGATTTGGTGACGGAGTCGTTGACATTGAAGCTAGGCGTCTTTAACTCGCCTTTTTCCATCATTTCGTAGAGACGGTGTACCCCTGTAGTGGTCTCTTCGGACAGACCGCGTACCTCATCCATTAGCTCGGGGTGCTGTTCGTGCATCATCAGAGTGAGGTCGCCACCATCGTCAAGCAGCATATTGGGGCGCCAGCCATCGGGGCCGAAGATGGTTTGTTTAACGCACCACCAGTATTCATCTTCGGTCTCCCCCTTCCAGGCAAAAACAGGGATATTGCTGGCGGCAATCGCGGCGGCGGCATGGTCCTGAGTGGAAAAGATATTGCAGGAAGACCAACGCACCTCGGCCCCTAATGCGATCAAGGTCTCGATCAACACGGCGGTTTGAATCGTCATGTGTAGGCAACCTACGATACGGGCTCCTTTGAGTGGTTTGTCTTGTAAGTATTTTTCTCGCAGGGCCATCAGGCCGGGCATCTCCGTTTCGGCGATGGCGATCTCCTTGCGTCCCCATTCCGCCAATCCGAGGTCGGCAATCTTGTAATCGTGTGTGATAGCTTGTGCCGCTTGAGTGCTCATGTTTTATGCTCCCGCTGCTTGTTTGTTGAGGCCGGTGGCCGCGCGTAATTGATCGGCCATGTTCTCTTGCTCCCAGGGGAAGGCCACGTCATCGCGGCCGAAATGGCCATAGCTCGCTGCTTTCCGGTACCAGGGTTTCAATAGATCGAGCATCTTGATGATGCCCCAAGGTCGCAGGTCGAAGAATTCTCCAATGAGCCGCTCGATGTCACGGTCTCCGATCCTACCTGTGCCAAAGGTTTCTACCGATATCGAGGTCGGTTCGGCCACTCCGATGGCATATGAGACCTGTAATTCGCAACGTTCGGCGAGACCGGCGGCCACGATATTCTTCGCCACATAGCGCCCTGCATAAGCAGCCGAGCGATCGACCTTGGAGGGGTCCTTGCCGGAAAATGCGCCACCGCCGTGGCGTGCTATGCCGCCATAGGTATCGACGATGAGCTTACGCCCGGTGACACCGCAGTCCCCCAAGGGGCCGCCGATGACGAATTTCCCGGTGGGATTGATGTGATACTTGGTATCTTTATCAAGCCACTGGGAGGGTAAAATGGGTTTGATGATGGTATCCATTACACCATCGCGCAGTTCGGCAAGGGAAACATCGGGATCGTGCTGAGTGGATATCACGACCGCGTCAATCCCCGTGGGCTTACCATCCACGTAGCGGAAGGTGACCTGGCTCTTGGCGTCGGGGCGTAGCCAGGACAGTTCCCCAGTTTTACGGACTTGGGCCTGGCGTTGCATCAGCCGGTGAGCATAGGTTATGGGAGCGGGCATCAATACATCGGTCTCGCTGCTTGCGTATCCGAACATCAGGCCCTGATCGCCGGCGCCCTGGTTCTCTTTTTCCTTTTGGTCTACGCCCTGAGCAATATCCGGAGATTGCTTGCCGATGGCATTGAGTACCGCGCAGGTATCGGCATCAAATCCCATATCGGAACTGGTATAACCGATCTCTTTGATGGTTTGGCGAGCGAGGTCTTGAAATTCGACATGGCTAGTGGTGGTAATTTCTCCGGCCATTAGGACCATCCCGGTCTTCACCAGGGTCTCGCAGGCCACTCTGGCCTCGGGATCCTGTGAGATGATAGCATCTACAACAGCATCGGAAATCTGATCCGCTATCTTGTCTGGATGACCCTCGGAGACTGATTCGGAGGTAAAGAGATACGC
Organism: Gammaproteobacteria bacterium; assembly: GCA_024222475.1. Classification (GTDB taxonomy): domain Bacteria; phylum Pseudomonadota; class Gammaproteobacteria; order JAAEPA01; family JAAEPA01; genus JAAEPA01. The sequence continues at coordinate 5,255 of JAAEPA010000712.1, forward strand.
TTTGTTCATTTATATTCCTTGAGCGAGGATGTGATGTATTGAACTGCTGAAACAATTATTAGCTCGATATTGTGCTGGCAAAGGAAACGGCAACCCACGATGATATCTAAAAATGACTGGCGATGCACTCTAATACAATTGTGAAATTCTATCATTTCATACAAGTCCGGATATTTCATAAATTGCACATACTCTCGCTTGATCCTTGTTTCCACAAGATTGTTGCTCAGTCGGCCGTAATCGTGGATACGCCGCTCCTTCGCATAATCCCTTGTGAAAACAAATCTCTACGCGATCATCGTGCAAATTTATACTTTCATCGTCGTTTATCGATTAGGAAAATAATGGTATCGTTAGCCATTGGGATAGAGTCTGTTTGTGAATGTATTTCCATTTTCCGGTCAATAATCGGTTGGGCGGGAAGAGACGTCTAATGCGTCTGACAAGGTGCGGATATTTATCCACAGCTCTTACACCTCGGCAGATACAAAGGTCCCCGTGGCGTGGTTGAACCGAAGGGTGATGAATTCTGCGCCAATACGAAAAGGGTGTCTTGCGCCTCCCGAGCAAGGAATGCAGCAAGCAATTCTGGAGATGGCATGCATGGCATCAGTGCTGAGCTTGATAACCTGTCCCTTATGCAAGGTCTTGGTCGTCGTGAATTGTATGCCATACGGAGATAAATCATGTATGGTCCCGCGATCGGCCTGGCTTTGGGGCCAGTGGGTATAGAAGGCGATTAGGCCGTATTGCTCGACACGCCCGATGGTTCGATTCGATTTTCGCTCCCTTTCCAGGTGCCGCACCTCAAACAGAGGGCTGTGACATACCGAACATTCGGCTTGCGGTTCGGTCTTCAGCCGCACGGAATAAACCGTAGCGCAAAATGGGCATTGGTTTTTTTTAATCTTGCTCACATTGCCAGGTACAGGAGAGGGTGATGGGCCTTTATGTCGTGGCTGATTTTTTCGATGCCTCTTTGAGTGGTGCCAATCCGGGTGTAGATGCATAAGACGATCATACTCAACCCGTTTTGAGGGATTGGTGAGCACGCTATAGGCCTCGTTTATCAATGCGGCATTCCAATGTCCACCCCCCAAGTCTGGATGCTGACGCAGCTTGAGCATTAGAGTGCGATAGCTGGATTTTATGATTTCCATAGGTGCATCCGGCTGAACATGCAGAATGCGATAATGGTTTCGACGGTTTTTCATGCGCGGAGATTAAATAACGCAACAATACAAGCCTATGAGATGCAGATTACAATCACCTATCTTGCTTGAATATCGGCCAATACTTGCAGTTATTTAGCCGGAACATAATCTCAGCGTTTGGCATTAAGTTTCCGCCACAATGTCGTTCGACCGATACCCAGGCGTTTGCAGGCCGCAGCCTGGTTCCCGCCGCAGTGTTCCAGAGTTTTGAGGATATGATTGATTTCGCTGCTGCGGCTGATGGCTCGCAAACTATTGGACTCCTGCTCTTCTTGTATACTTGATCTTGTATCGTCGAATATTTCAGGGATGAGGCTGCGAAGTTGTCCCTCATCAACCTCCTGATCAGGTTCTAGATCACTATAGAACACCACCGAACGCTCGATGATGTTTTCCAGTTCGCGTACGTTTCCTGGCCAAGGATAATCCTGAAAATAAGGTAATAAGGCCTGTAATAGAGTCCCCTCCGTCCGCTTGGAATGATGTCTATGCAGTATCTGATTTAACAGATGGCTGCTTAGCGCCGGTAGATCTTCCGGGCGCTGGCGCAGAGGTGGTAGCTGCACGGCTAGAATGTTCAATCGATAAAAAAGGTCCTGACGAAACTCCCCTTCAACTATGGATTCCCGCAGGTTTTGGTTGGTTGCAGCGATCACTCGCACATCCACTGGTGTGGGCTCGTTGCTGCCAAGGCGTAAGACTTCTTTTTCCTGCAGTACCCGCAGCAACCGGGTTTGCAAGGCGATGGGCATGTCACCCACTTCATCGAGAAAGAGGGTCCCGGTGTGGGCGGTCTCGACCAAGCCGGTCTTGCCTCCCTGGCGAGAACCGCTGAAGGCCCCCTGCTCATAACCGAACAGCTCGCTTTCCAGCAGCGACTCGGGAAAGGCGGCGCAGTTAATCGCCACAAACCGGTGATGTTTGCGACGACTTGCATTGTGTATGCCCTGAGCCAGCAATTCCTTGCCTGTCCCGCTTTCCCCGCCTATCAACACCGTGGCATCGGTCTTTGCATATTTTTCCGCCAGCGACCGGGCATGACTAAAGGCCTTTGAGTCGCCGACCAGATCGGAGAGTTTGTATTTGGCCAGAAAGTGGTGGGGCCGGGTTTTTGATCGAATATTACGCTCCACCCTTTGGATGGCGGTGGAATCGTGAAAACTCAATACGGCGCCGGTCTGCGCGCCCTGCTCTAGAATGGGAATCCGGTTGGTAACGATGGTCCTGCTCCCAATACGCTGTATCACCTCCAACTCGTTGTTACCGTTTTTCAAGGTGCGCTTCAGCCCCAAGCCGGGGGCAATCTCACTCAAGCGCCGACCCAAGCCCTGTGCCCCTGAGATACCCAGTAGTCGCTCCATGGCCGGATTCAGGGTTTGAATACACTCCTGCATATCTACCGCTACGACCCCCTCGTCCAGGCTACGCAAGATGGTATTGAGCCGTTCCCGGCGGGCCTCTTCGGTACGTGCTACCCGAGCCAACTCTATGGCGTGATCAAGGGCTTCGCGTACCGAACTCTTAGAGTAGAGAAAAATGCCTATCAATCCCGCCTGTTCCGCAAGCTCGGTTACCAAGCCCGGTCCGATGATGACCTCGATACCCTGATGTGCCAGTTCACTAACACACTTTCCGGCATCATCAGCGGTTTTATAGGACCGCTGTTTGATATTAAGATCAAATAGGGCTTCGAAGCGCTTTAGTTCTTGATGGACGATCCCATAGGTCACAATGGCAATATGACTTGACCGCTCACGGGCCTTGCTGAGGGCATATAGCACATCAAAACCACCGACCTTGACGAGTATTACGGGAATATCGACGTGAGTGCGTAAATAAGCGCCATTGGCGCCCGCACTGACCAACACGTCTACCTCCTGGGTTCGCATGAGTTCCTGCACGATATCTAAGGCCTCATCGAATCCCTTATCGATGACTTGAATATCCGCATCAGATGAATAACTGGGAATGATCTTGTGGAACAGCAGCTGTAGCCTGCTGACACTTACTGCCCAGATGATGGGCTTTCTATCGGCCTGGTTTGTCTTGGTCATGGAGATGTTGTCCCTTGGGTTGAGATGCCGTTACCGGATACAATACATCAGGCGCAAGGAGCATAACACTAGTGTTTCAGTTATGAAAAGTGGATTCCTCTTAAGAAACGTTACCTAGGTGGACGCACAAAGACTTTGAGGGTTGATGGGGTGGAAGAAAGCTTAGGAATGCTGCCTACACGCTTCCCTATCTGCCTTGCCTTATCGCTCGTATTCGGCGTTGCAGTAACAGTGACATAGCGAGGCTAAGCACCTGTTGTCGCGCCTTGAATACGAACGGCCATTCGGTGTCAGTTAGGGAAGTGATTTTGTTCGTATTCCTTACCCATGGGCAATATTGCAAGTCGCTCATGTATGCCGGGTATATGCTCATGACGGACTAGTTTTCAGAGCGCATCACCTTTGCCGTTTAAGGGGCGGCTAGAAAAGCAAATCCAGTTTTTGAAAAATTCACACAGGCTTGGCGCCTGTTGGTTTACTGTTCTCCAATAACCCAATTCATAAATTTTTGCTGTGTCTTTTTATCCGCCTGCAACCACCAGTATTTCAGCATGGATCCCGCCGAATTGGTGGCCGGAATCGTAGTGTTGGACTCAGCTAGCGGGGCCTTGGTTTGTGCGGTGCCGGTCGTGGTCGTTACCGCATTGCCAAGAGTGTTCGAATTACTCTTCGTAGCTCTAAGTAAGCGACTCTCTTTATTCTTGGGTAGAGACACTTCATAGCTCACGGGACCACCATCCTCACGCAGGATAGTAATTTTTGGATTATCAGAAAAGGAGCGCTGCTGCTTAATCGCTTCCGGATCGGGGGCTAGCCTGTAAATATGGTGGCCTTCTGCAGCCAGCGCAACTATAAAGGGATGGGAGGTGATGTAGTCTGGGTAGCCCAGGTTCAAATCCATGACCGCATCGCTGTATCGCAATGCGATCTTGTGGCTGCCTTCGGTTAACTCAAGAGTGGAGACATGCGTCAATGGTCCCTGCTCAATCTCCTTCCCATCCATAGCCAGAAAGTCGAATGTCTCGGGAATAACAAATTTAGCGGCATCTGCTGAAAACGCTGCGCAGAAAAACGTCAATGTCAAGATAGTCCGGATATGTCTCATGTCCTTTCCTCTAGTTTACTGCCGGCATAAACAATAGGCAGGGAACCATAGCGCAGACAGAAAAACCCCGCAAGAACCGCTTGCGGGGTCAGTCGCGCTAAATCCAAGGATACGACATCGCTCCTCAGACTTTTTTATTATCTTTAGTTCCTAAAAAGCGTATTTTCCCACGACCTGCACTCGATCCAGATCACCGTCAGCACCGCTTTCTTCCTCACGATTGGCGTGTAGATACATGATACCGAAATCGACCTTCTTGACCGGTGAGTATATCAAGTTGATCTGGACACTATAGATCCTCTTATTCAGTGTGGACGCTCCTGAATCAGGATTCTCAATATCCAACAGGCTGCCGATGAGGCTTGAGCGCAACTGACTGTTCCAGAAATGTCGATAGGCGACAAACGCGGCGAGTGACTCAACGGTGTCAAGACTGCCATTAGCATCCACCACGGCGTCTAAGGCCGCACCTATGCCGATATAACGGCCCAGACCATCGCCATAGTTCACCGAAGCGCGAATATCGTCGGCGCCAAAGACCTTCATTTTACCGGTCACACCAATACCCCATCCCACGGTATCGTCATCCACGCCGTCGGCGGGGTTATCAACTTTTAGCTGGCGCAGCAGGCCATTGACCCTCACATGCCCCCAATCGCCTTTAATTTTGTAGTTCCCGGCCAGATCCGGAAGAATATTATCGTCCGAGGCACCTAGATCGGTAAATGTTTCCGGGTTCTCCAGGGCGACCTGGAAGGGCCCTGAGCTATAACGAATCATCGGTTGACGACCAAATACCGTACTTTCGGGGGCGCCGAGGAAGTCGAGCGCATCAGGAAGGGCGCCGGTGTCCATGAAGGTGTGCCAGGTCTGGCCAAACAGCCAGTTGTCATAGGTGAAGAAATAGTGCCGCATCCGTGGAGCATAGCTGTTACTGACAAGCTCATTACCCTCAGTTGTCGCCAGAAAGTCCATCTCCATAACTACCCCTAACTTATGACCGCCTCCCTCGGTCTTGGCCTTGAAGTTGATACGCGACTCACGAGCGGTCATGTCAAGCACCGCATCCCCAGATTCCCCTCCGATGGGGGTCTTGGATGGAAGATAGAAGGTGCGTCCCGTACCGGTTGCGCCTCCTGCAATCTCTCCGTCGCTGGTGTCTGTGAACATCGCACTGAGTTTGGCATAACCCCCAATACTGAATTTGACCTTACCGTCAAAGACATCCTTGAAATCGTAAGCTGTTGCGCTCATGGGGGCCAATCCCAAGACCGCCGCAGCACCAGCCGTACATAACAGGCTTTTTACTGTTCTCATACTTATCCCTCGGTAATAGATATTATTAATAACCTTAATATATCAATCATTGTGTAGC
>JAAEPA010000713.1 GCA_024222475.1 Gammaproteobacteria bacterium
CCGCAGCGATAGTTCGCCACCCCACAGCACCAAGATTTATCATGAATTCGACTATGGTGCCGAGTCTTGGCCGCAGCCGTTTCGGGTGATTCTCAAGGCCGAAGTCATGAGCCTTGGAGACAATCCCCGGTTTGTCGTGACTACCCTGGATAGCCCCACTCCAGAGATACTCTATAAGCAGCTCTACTGCGCGCGGGGCCAGGACGAGAACTACATCAAGATGATCAAAAACGACCTGGCCAGTGATCGCACCTCCGATCACAGTTTCCTAGCCAATCACCTGCGCCTATTCTTCGCTTGTGGCGCTTACGTGCTGCATCATACTTTGCGCACACAGACCCTCATCCATACCGAACTCGCCAATGCACAACCGGCTACTGTAATCGTGAAGTTATTCAAACTCGCGGTACGGGTCGTGCAATACAAGGATCGCATCAAACTCCATCTGCCAAGTGGTTGCGCGGTGAAGTCTCTGCTGAGCCGGGTGTGTGAGATCCTATTTCTAACTAAACCACCTGTTTTGGATACCTCTTAATTCCGCGTTAGTTAACCTATATTACATGCTGTCTAGGCCTCGATAACACTGAGGAGAGTTGCACTCGCCCCGAGGCTTGAATAGAGCTCATTTTGGCAACTCTGAGCCGTGAATGTCGATGATTTTCTGCACTTGGCGAGACCTCATGAGCATGATTTCACGTGGACGCGGCCATTAACCAACAAAACTACGCGAGTATTTGTGCTTCGGGGCCGTTTATGAAATATCCGGTCAATTACAGTCGGTCAATTACAGTGACACTTTAATTACAGTGACACTTTACCATTTACACTATTTAGTGCCTAAGAAATTATCCGCTAAAGGCTCGTCTTCCCAGAATCACCATTCCCGGTATTATCTCTTAATCTGGATGGGCCGCCTACCGGTGAGTTCGTTGAGAAGCTTTTCCCCTCACGCTTATCTCTCTGCCCCACCGTTTCCAGTGATTCAATGGTGAAATAAAAGGCCTAGAATATGGCGGTGGTCAGCGATCTACTGTGAAGAACAACCATCGAGGAGGCGCCCAGTGCTGACAGTCGTCGCCAATTCCCGATCCATTCTCATATTGGCAACTATACCCTGTTCCTCACTTGGAGCTTTCCCGGACTTGGAGCTTTCCCGGACGGATCGAATACCGTCACCGCTTCAAGCATCGTCCTGTGGGTATCAAAACCTATGTCGATTTCGGCAGCAGCTACTATCAGCAGGCATCCAGGCATGATTTGGCAAAACATTGCGGACTAGGAGCCTGTCGGACTTAGGACGATCTACTGCGGAAAAGCCGGATTTGGACAGATTTGTCGATCCTTTTCGTTAAATAGCTACAGCTATTCGCCTCAAACGATCGACAAATCTGCCTCAAACCGTCTTTCCCTCGCTACGACCACCCAAGTCCGACAGGCTCCTAGATCCTATAAGTGATCCAGGTTTAACCGCTATCGATCATTTGGGTCGTATATCGAAATACCCGGATATCATCAGACCAATAACCCGAGGGCAGATCCGCCTTCAATTTGAGATGCTCCAGAAACTGGCGCCGGTCGGGTAGGGACTCCCAGACGGCGGGCAAAAAGGTTCCCTTTCGTTTCGCTTGCTTTAGAATTAGTCCGTCGGTGCCTGGACGTAACTGTTTCAGAAGATCGTTTTCATCCGCAAAAGTCATCTCCTGGGATGGGCCCAGCACGGAGATGCTAACCTGCAAGCGATCCCGCTGTGCCCTGGTGAGCGGATTGAATCTCGGGTCAGAAAATGCTGCAGCATAGGCGTTACCGACCACATCCTCGATCAGCGACCGATAGGCCTCCAAGGTCCCGATACAACCCTTCAAATCACCGGCGATCTTCAAGGTGACGAAGGTGGCGCGTTTTTGCCTCAAGGGCGGCGAATAGTCCTCCACATGGATCACCATCTGCTTACCGCGTTTCAGACCATAGGTGATCGCTTGGTGGGCGATTTCCAATAATAGCGGATGATAGAGTGAATCGATTTCAGTTAAAGACATAGGCTCCATAACCCACGACATGATCTCGGGGACCGGCGGTATC
>JAAEPA010000714.1 GCA_024222475.1 Gammaproteobacteria bacterium
CCAACATTCTTCTATTCTATAGAATGGGAGACTTTTATGAGCTGTTCTTCGACGATGCCCGCCGGGCGGCTAAACTTCTCGATATTACCCTAACCTCCCGCGGCAAATCTGCGGGGGAACCGATACCGATGGCCGGCGTACCTGCGCACGCCGTTGACGGTTATCTCTCGAGGCTGGTGAAAATGGGGCAATCCGTGGCCATTTGTGAACAGACCGGTGACCCGGCTACCACCAAGGGGCCGGTCGAACGCAAGGTAGTGCGCATCGTTACCCCCGGCACGGTGACCGAGGATGCCTTGCTCGATGAACGCCATGATAACTTGTTGATGGCGATTCACCGTCAAGACTCACAACTGGGAATGGCCACGCTCGATCTGAGTTCCGGACGTTTCACGGTACTCGAAATCACGGGCGACGAGGCGCTGTCGGCCGAACTCGAGCGCCTGCAGCCCAGTGAACTCCTCATCAACGAGGACACCCCTTGGCCATTGCTAAACACTTCAGGCATGCATCAACTCCCCCCCTGGTATTTCGATACCCAGAGCGCGACCAGCCTGCTGTGCAAACAGTTTGCGTGCCGGGATCTCGCGGGTTTTGGATGTCAAGACCTACCGCTGGCCATCGGCGCGGCCGGCGCCTTATTTCAATACGTTAAGGACACTCAGCGCAGTGCATTGCCTCATATTCTCCGGCTGAGCACCGAACGGCGGGAAGACAGCATTATTCTTGACGCGGCCAGTAGACGTAATCTCGAATTGGAACTGACCCTGACGGGCAAGACCGAAAACACCCTAATCCGGATATTGGACTATACTGCAACCGCCATGGGCGGCCGCTGCCTGCGACGTTGGCTCAAACAACCTATACGCCAAGCAGACAAATTACACCGGCGTCACCAGGCCATTGAAGCCTTACTGGACAACCGCGATCATCTCGAAATACACGACACCCTTCGAGGTATATCAGACATTGAACGCATCTTGGCCAGGATAGCACTTAAATCGGCCCGCCCCCGAGATCTGACCGGACTGCGCGGTACCCTGGAGATTCTTCCTCGGCTGCAAACCCTGATCGAAAGATTCGAAGCCCCCTTGGTCAAGCAGCTCGCTTCAAGGATCGGCGTACATCCCGAGATCCACCAGCAACTTTGCCGGGCGATCATCGAAAATCCGCCGGTTTTGGTCAGGGACGGTGGGGTAATCGCCTCCGGTTATGATGATGAATTGGATGAATTGAGAGAGATCAACGAGAATGGCCACCGGTTCTTGATTCAATTAGAAGCCCGTGAGCGGGAACGCACCAACATACCCAACCTGAAGGTCGCCTACAATCGGGTTCATGGCTATTATATTGAGATAAGCCGCAGCCAGGCGGATCGAGCCCCGGCAGATTATATTCGACGCCAGACCCTCAAGAACGCGGAACGCTTCATCATACCGGAGCTCAAGCGCTTTGAAGACAAGGTCCTAAGCTCTAGGGAACGAGCTCTTGCAAGGGAGAAATTGCTTTACGATAGTTTGCTCGAAGCAATGTTGGAAAATCTACCGACGCTTCAAAAATGTGCCCAGGCACTCGCGGAACTGGATGTCATCGCTAATCTTGCCGAACGGGCCGACAGCCTAAATTACAACCGCCCTGAGTTCGATTCCCAACCGGGAATTCATATCATCGAGGGGCGCCACCCGGTCGTAGAGGGCGTATTGGAGGAACCCTTTGTCGCGAATGACGCGAGCCTCAATGATCAACAACGTATGCTGATCATCACCGGCCCCAATATGGGTGGCAAGTCCACCTATATGCGCCAAATCGCGCTAATCGTACTCATGGCTCATATCGGCAGCTATGTACCTGCAAAATCTGCCCGCATTGGCCCAATCGATCGGATCTTCACTCGCATCGGGGCCTCGGATGATCTGAGCTCAGGACGATCCACCTTCATGGTAGAAATGAGCGAAGCGGCCAATATCCTCAATAATGCGACCCCTTACAGCCTGGTGCTCATGGATGAAATCGGCCGCGGAACCAGCACCTTCGACGGCCTGTCTCTGGCCTGGGCCTGCGCCGCGCATCTGGCCGACGTCAATCAAGCATTTACCCTATTCGCAACCCATTATTTCGAACTTACCCAACTACCCGAGCATCACGAGACGATCGTGAACATCCATATCGATGCCATCGAATACGCCGAACGTATCATATTTTTACATGCTGTAAAAGGAGGTCCGGCCAATCAGAGTTATGGCCTGCAAGTGGCACAACTGGCAGGGGTTCCCCGGCCGGTGATAGAAAAAGCGAGAGAGCGATTGCAACAGCTCGAGGACCAATCCATGGCCGCACGAAACCCAGATTCAGATCCCCAGTTGAACCTGGCCTTAGCACCTCTAGATGAGCCTGAAGCTCTAACGATGCTGCGCCAACTCGACCCTGATGAGCTCACGCCCAGGGAAGCCCTCGAGGCGCTTTATCGCTTGAAGTATATGATCTTGAAAAATACTTAAGAATGATATCGAAACGTTTGACGATTCAGTCGAATTCACCAAGTGGGCGCTTGAACGTCATTCGGGCGGGATCTCCAACCAATGCCTGGCCCGCATCATCAACATTGCCACCCAATAAACTGAACGGCAGCGTCACAACAAATACAACACCACCGATCAGCGTCGCAGCAAAACCCAACGGGCGGACCAAAATACCGTCAACCAGCATCGCTGCCCCACTGGGAACAGCGGATTGGGTCTGTGCCGCATACGCATTGCTAGACCATGGACCAGCCGGGAGATTCAGAGTGATAAACAACACTGTGATCAAAAAGACCTTACCTAATTTCGACATATAACTATCCTTTTTTACTAAGCCGAATCAAACACAGGCGAAAACAGAAGTCAATGAGAATCCAAGTTTTAATAGCGGTCGTTCTCCTTAGAAGTTGAGGACGGCCGGAATCCAATCAGTGAGAGTTACTCACGATGAATAGCCAGTTATCTAGGAGGCAGTTATAGATCCGCTCCCCCCCCCTCCTTTCACAATATATCCTGTTGACCAAATTACCGCTACAATACGTATCGATTTTCATAGTCAAATTACTATCCTACGGAGTCTAGACATGACGTTTGTCGTTACGGAACAATGCATTAAGTGTAAATATACCGACTGCGTAGAGGTTTGCCCGGTGGACTGCTTCCATGAGGGGCCCAACTTTCTGGCTATCGACCCGGATGAATGCATCGATTGCACACTTTGTGAACCGGAATGCCCCGTGGAGGCCATCCTCCCTGAGGAAGACCTTACGGACGATCAGCAGATCTACCTAGAACTCAATGCCGAACTCGCCCAAACCTGGCCGGTAATCACGGTAAAAATAGACGCTCCTCCAGATGCCGACGATTGGGCCGGCAAGCCCAATAAGCTGGATCAGCTAGAGCGCTGATTTTCACTACGAACCGCTGCGGGCACGATATCCCTTATAGGCCCTGATGTATTTTGGAGCAGGGGCATGGGTCTCGCTGGACCTGTAGTAACCATGCCCCTGATGATGGAGTTTGGGATAATGGCGGAGAAAATTATGATAAAAAACGGGATGGGAAAGCCTGCGGAATTCCACTACGGACGTGGTATCTTGCGCAGCCGATTGTTGTCCTGCCGCTTCCACGAGCAACCTGGCTTTTTCTAAGCGTAAGCGATCACGAGCGAGCCGGCTTTGTTCGAGCACTTTGGCCATTTCGAGCCATTTGGCATAGTTCACACGCTCATCAGGCTGATCCGCACCGCTGCGCACTGACGGAGCAATGAATAAGATTTCCGCTGTGCCGCCGGCTAATTCTGATGGAGGCTCAGAACTGTATTGCGTAATACCCTGACGGTCCTTCCATTTAAAAACCTCTAGCGCAGCAGTTTCCTTTATCGAGATCGTAAAGACAGGGAGCAGGATGACAAGCCATGATCCAAGGCCTTGGAGAAACGTTTTAATATTCATGACACAAAGACCCCGTGGTTACCAGAAACCTCATCCTGGCCTGCATTTAGAATCCGACAACATTAACCCTAACTCCGCGGTATTCAGCCATGTATCATGATCGACGCGATCTGCAAACCCACCACATCCTACACGGGCTGCAGCTTAATAATCAACACACGAAAAAAATGGGCGCCTAAGCGCCCATTCAATTACAGCCAGATGCTTGGTACGATTAGAACTTAATACGCGTACCAAAACTCACGGCGTATCCAGTCTCACCACCAGGAATTGAGACACTCGATCCCGAACCGCTACCACCCAAGGTTAAATCCGCACCATCATCCGTATCCAATGCCGTGAACAACCCATAGACTACGGTGTTCTTAGACAACGCATGATCAATACCTACCGAATAATGCAGCGCACCGGAATCGGCAACTGTATCCAACTCATCGGCAAGATAGATGGCACCCTTCAAGGTATTGGAACCCATCTTATAGGCGACACCACCACCATAAAGCTTTCGATCAGCACCGGCGACACCGCCGAGATCGGCACCCAACTGAACGAAGCCGGCTACTGTAAGGGCTCCGCCAGTATTATACTTACCCGTTAACCGTAGGGCGCTCTCATCGTCGTCAGTACCAAGATCATGACTTTCGAAGCCTACTGCGGCAAACAGTTTGCCGTCACCAATTTTTTGATCAAGAATGGCCGCGATGCTATAAGCATCATCATCTCTATCAGTTTCAATTCCGCCATCATCCAAAGAAGTCATATAGGCCGCAAAGACATGCACGGGACCAAAGTGCGGAGAAATATAGCCGATAACGTTGTTGGCGCGGGCATCGAAACCTTTACCGCCATCCTTTATATTGGTGATTGAACGATTCTGACCCAGCTGGGTACTCCAGAACAGATCAACTTTACGGCCAATGACCTTGACCGGGGTATCATGCCGACCCAGTACCACGGTGCCCAGACTGTCGTGCTTAAACCCACCAAAGCGGTTTCTTGCACCCAGATCACTATCACCATTGCTATCCAGCGCAACCCCCCACTCCATATGATAGATGGCAGCCAAACCATTGCCTAGATCTTCTGAACCCTTGACCCCAATACGCGAGGTGTTGGAGGCGACGGAAAGGCCACTGTTATCGCTGTCATCTAGGTAATCGAGAGATACGTGTGCGTGACCGAAAATGGTCGCGGCGGCAAAGCTGGTGCCCGGCATTGCTATCGCGGCGGCGACTGCAGCAGCAAGTAACTTTTTCTTCATTCAATAATACTCCCAAAAAATGTTTCTACGAAAACTCTAAATATCTTAGACCCAGTTCACATTTTCGCGACTGTTATGCAGGAGCATACAACACCACATCAATAAAAACAACATTTTTATCAAAAAAACCACATATTTTATTCTTGGGTGGTATAACTACACATCGGCAGGTTATATGATGCACCATCTACGCACCGCCCAAACTTCTGTTGCTATACGCACAAATATAGCGCATTGTTAAATGCTGGATTCAGGTCATTAATAACAAACCCCTCTCGCCCCGGAATTGAAAAAGAAGAAGGGAGATGCACATGACAAAAAGCATACTACTCGTTGATGACGAACCCAATATATTGCTCTCTCTGGAATTCCTCATGAGAAAGGCCGGTTATGAGGTTAGAACCGCCCACGATGGCGAAGCCGCGTTACAGGCCGTTGAACAGGCCCTCCCCGACCTCATACTGCTTGACGTCAATATGCCTAAGCGCGATGGCTTTGATGTGTGTCAAACTATCCGCGCCAATCCGCTATGGAAAGGCGTCCGCATTATCATGCTGACGGCCAAAGGACGAGATGTGGAACGTGAAAAAGGACTATCACTCGGGGCCGATGGGTATATCACCAAACCATTTGCTACCCAGGACGTCGTCGATAGGGTAAGCACACTACTTGCGAAAGAGCGCTGAGCGCTGGTGAATATATGCAGGAGGAATGAGAGCTTGTGAATGGATCACTACGTCAATGTTAAACCATCCCTTAATCCGGATCAGCGTATCAGCTTCTGCGCTCGCCACCGACGAACTACAGCCGTGGCGACTAAAGACCCAAAATAGAGCAATCCCGCGATCAGGATCACAGTGGCGCCAGCCGGCAGATCCAGCTCAAAAGACACAGCCACCCCACTGCTGTTAAAGATCATCGCCAGAACCATCGCGATGAGCATCATTTTCCCCAGGGAACTCGCATATTGCCGGGCTATCGCGGCCGGCAGGGTAAGCAAAGCGATCACCATGATTAGCCCTACTATCTGAACCAGTATCACCACAGTGAGCGCCACCAGACACAGCAGCAGCAAATAAAACCACTCGACATGCATGCCCCGGAGTGCAGCAAACTCTTGATCGAATACCACCGCCTGCAACTGTTTGTAAAACAGTACAACCAAAGTCAAGATCAGCACATCCAATGCCGCCAATAGATAGAGCTGCTCTTGGCGAACCAGCAGGATGTTACCAAACAGATAACTCATCAGATCGGTGTTATAACCCGGCGTACGTGTGATAAAAATGATACCGATAGCCATCCCTATCGCCCATAGCGCAGCGATAATGGTATCTTCCTGCTCATGCCAGCGCAGATTGACCAGGCCGATAATCAACGCCGCAATGATCGCCGCCAACAAGGCACCCAGCAATGGACTCTTTCCTAGAAAATAAGCAATCCCCATTCCGCCGAGCACTGAATGGGCTATTCCGCCAGCCAAGAAACTGATACGCCTGACGACGACATAGGTTCCCATTACCCCACAGCTGACACTGGCAAGCAATCCGGCAAGCAAGGCGTTCTGTAAGAATGCGTGCTCCGCTAGGGCTTTGAAAAAATCCGCCATATTTAATATCTTGAACTAGTCAATATTATGATTATGACGAATCAGTTGCAAAGCTTTGCCATAAAGCTGTTGAATGCTGTCGCCGGAGAGCTCTTCGGTATGATGGCAGACCAAGGTGCGGTTGAGACAGGCCACGCGACTTACATACCGGGATATAAAACCAATATCATGGGAGACGAGCACTATGGTCAGACGTTCATTCAGTTGACGAAAAAGGTCGAATATATCTTGTTCGCCCTGCATATCGATATTGGACGTAGGTTCGTCCAATAATAAGATCTTAGGCCTGCAAGCCAGTGCACGGGCCACCAATACCCGTTGCAGTTGCCCCCCTGACAAGGTCGAAATGGATCGATGCTCGATATCTAATATATGCGCCTCATTCATGGCGGCCCGAACCACCTCTCTATCCTGCGCAGAGTATCCGCCAATGACCCGGGTCTTACCCAAACGTCCGTGCAATACCGTATCCACTACAGAGATGGGGAAATCGCGGCGAAACGAGGCGAACTGAGGTACATAACCTACGTCTTCGCGAGCTTTTACGGGAGATTTCCCCAATACTCGAACCTGCCCTGAAGTGGGTCTCAGCAACCCCAGAATGATCCGTAAGAAGGTACTTTTTCCTCCACCATTGGGCCCGACTAACCCTACAAACTCGCCGCCTCTAATCTCAAGATTAATATGTTTAAGTACGGCTGGCCCATTGAAACTAAACGATACATCTTTGAGTTGAATTACCGGGTTCACTGTGATCGCAGCGCCTCAGCAAGGAGCTTGGTAACGTGTGTGAGGTTTTCTATGTAATTTTCCGCCAGGGGATCCAACGCCACGACGGTTGCGCCTATGGCCTTTGCAACAGCCTGCGCAATGTGCCTACTGAATTGGCTTTGAATAAAAACGATTTTAATACCTTCTCTTTTAGCCACCGCTATAATTTCAGCCAGCTGTCTTGCCCCCGGCTCCTTGCCCTCCACCTCGATGATCAACTGGCGAAGACCATAACGATCTGCATAATATCCCCAGGAGGGGTGGAAAACCAGGAACTTACGGTTTGATAGACCTTTCAAATGTTGCCTAATTTGCTGGTCCAGATCTTCCAAGCGCTGGGTAAAACGCCGATAGTTTGACTCGTAATCGCTGCGATGCAGCGGATCCACGGTGATCAGGCCATCCCTGATATTAGCGGCCTGAATGATTACCAACTTTGGGTTGGTCCAGCTATGAGGGTCTTTCTCGTAGGCTACCCGCCTCATCGATCCCCCATGATGATGTCTGTCCATGCTACGCATATTGATACCCCTGCGGGTATCGATGATCCCGAGATGAGAATGAGTGGATTCGATTTGCCTCAACCAGCTCCGCTCAAACGGCATTCCTATCTTAAAATAGAGTCGAGCCTCGCCGAGTTTAACCAACTGCCTCGGTGTCGGCTCGTAGGTCGCCGGACCGTGTCCCGGATTCACCATGACTGACACCATGACGTGGTCGCCCCCTACCTGCTCAACAAAATATTTTTGTGGCAGGATACTGACGAATACCGACAATTTCCCTGCTACGGTACCCCCTGCCATCGCGGGCAAATCCACCACTGCACACGCCATCCACCCACAAAGTCCAAAAATGATGAATTTAATCGTTTTGTTAAGAAGCTGCCTGGTTGAATAGTGGTTGAAGCGAAAAGGCCTTGGATTGAGAAATGTCTTTCGCTCGCTACGATCGCCTAAGTCCAACAGACTCCTAGAAAAACCGTAACG